>JAITMI010000244.1 GCA_031277435.1 Pseudomonadales bacterium | reverse complement strand
TCGTCGTAAATGATCAGCGCGTCCTGGCCGCGGTCGCGGTAGTACTCGCCCATGGTGCAGCCGGTGTAAGGCGCCAAAAACTGCATCGCGGCCGGGTCGGCGGCGCCGGCGGCCACTACGATGGTGTGCTCCATGGCGCCGTGTTCTTCCAGCTTGCGCACCACGGCGGCGATCGAGCTTTGTTTTTGACCGATAGCCACATAAATGCACTTAATGCCGGTGCCTTTCTGGTTGATGATGGCGTCAACCGCGATCGCGGTCTTGCCCACCTGACGGTCGCCGATGATCAATTCGCGCTGGCCGCGCCCGATCGGCACCATGGCGTCGATGGCTTTCAATCCGATCTGTACCGGCTGCGACACCGATTTACGCGCGATAACGCCCGGCGCGACTTTTTCCACCGCGTCGCTCAGCTTGGCGTTGATCGGGCCCTTGCCGTCGATGGGGTTGCCCAGCGCGTCGACCACGCGGCCTTCGAGTTCTGGCCCGATCGGTACTTCCAAAATGCGTTTGGTGCAGCGGCAGCTTTGGCCTTCGGCGAGTTTTTGATAATCGCCCAATACCACCGCGCCCACGGAATCACGCTCAAGGTTCAAGGCCATGCCGTAGACGCCGCCTTCGAACTCGATCATTTCGCCGTACATCACGTCCGCGAGGCCATTGATGCGGATGATGCCGTCGGACACGCTGACGATCGTGCCTTCGTTGCGGGCCTGCGCGGTGACATCGAGCTTCTCGATGCGCTGCTTGATGATGTCACTGATTTCCGATGGATTCAGTTGCTGCATGCTGTGATTCCTCAAGGTGCCCGATGACCCGCCCCGTGCCGGGGGCGCATTGGTCTCAGGCGTTCATGGTTTCTGAAAGTTTGTTCAATTTTCCGCGTACCGAGGCGTCGATCACCAAGTCGCCGGCGCGCACGATGACGCCGCCGATCAAGCTCTGGTCCACGCTGGCGCTCAATTTCACCTCGCGCCGCAGGCGCGTTTTGAGCGTGCCGGCGAGCGCCTGGGTTTGTTCTTCATCCAGGGCGAAGGCGCTGACTACCTCGACATCCACGGTGCGCTCGCGCTCGGCTTTAAGCTCTTCATAAAGCCGGACGGTTTCCGGCAATAGCGCGAGCCGCTGATTGCTGGCGAGCAGGCTGATGAAATTGCGCTGTTTACCGTCGAGACCGCTATCGGCCAATTCGAGCAGGGTCGCCGCCTGGCGTTCCCAGCCGAGCTCCGGCTGGTTCAGAAAGGTGGCGACTTTTTCCTCTTGCGTCAGCGCGGCCGCGAGGCCAAGCGCTTGTGACCATTCGGTCAAGGCGCCAGCGGCCTCGGCGGTTTCAAAAGCCGCCTTGGCGTAGGGCCGCGCGAAGGTTGTGAGTTGCGACATGGAGGCTTTCCTTTCGCTTACAGGCTGGCGGCCAGTTTTCGTAACAGGTCGGCGTGGGCGTTTTGATCGACGGCGCGTTCAAGAATTTTCTCGGCGCCGGCCACCGCCAGCGTAGCCACCTGCTGGCGCAGTTGTTCGCGGGCCTGGTTGACCTGTTGGTCAATTTCCGCCTGCGCGCCGGCCTTGATGCGGCCCGCTTCCTCGCGCGCCTTTTCCTTGGCTTCCTCGATAATCTGGCTGGCGCGCTTGTTGGCCTGATCGATGATGCCGGCGGAATTGGCCTTGGCGTCTCTCAATTGTTCGGCCACGCGCTCCTGCGCCCGTTCCAGATCGTGGCTGGCGCGGTCGGCGGCATCCAGGCCGTCGGCGATTTTCTTGCGCCGCTCTTCCATGGCTCTGACCACTGGCGGCCAGACAATCGCCTGGCAAAACCACGCGAACAGGAAGAAGGCGAAAATTTGCCCAATGATGGTTGCATTCAGATTCATAGCTTTATTCACCTCGTGGTCATGGCCGCGCCGGGGGCCGGCCACGACTCAGAACCGCAACGTTCCAGTCACCTTGTTGTTCACTATGGCGACCTTGATGTGACCAAAAATCCTTATACGCTGAACGGCTGAACGAAGATGAAGTACATGGCCATGCCCACGCCGATGATCGAGATTACGTCCACGAAGCCGGCCACCAGGAAGAACTGTACTTGCAAGCGCGGCGCCAGTTCTGGCTGACGGGCGGAGCTTTCGATCAGTTTGCCGCCGAGCAGGCCGAAGGCGATAGCGGTACCGGCGCCACAGATGCCGAAAATCAAAGCGGCGGCGAGCAGGGTGTTGGCGAAAATGATTTCCATTGTTGTCTCCAAAGTGATGAAAGGTTGTTGCTAAAACTGGTTAATAAATCGTTTTTTTAATGATGCTGACAGGCTTGGTTGAGGTACACGATCGTCAGCATCATGAACAAGTACGCTTGCAGCGGGATGATCAGCAGGTGGAACACCGCCCAAGGGAAATGCAGCAAAAACTGCCAATAACCGAGCAGCCCGATGACCAGGAAGATGACCTCGCCAGCGAACAGGTTGCCGAAAAGTCGCAGCGCCAGCGATACCGGCTTGGCCAGAAACGCGGGGACTTCCATGATCAGGTTGACCGGCATCAGCCATACGCCGAACGGTTGAAACGCGAATTCACCGAAAAAGCCGCCTACGCCTTTGTTCTTGAAGCTATAGTACAAAATCAAGAGGAACACGCCCATCGACAGGCCGATGGTGATGTTCACGTCGGTGGTGGGCACGGCCTTGAAATAGAGGTGTTCGTTGCCGGCGATGAGTTGCGCGGCGAGCGGGATGATATCGACGGGAATCAAGTCCATCAGGTTCATCAATAGAATCCAGCAGAACACCGTGAGCGCCAGGGGCGCGACGAAGTCGGATTTACCGGTGAAGCTGGTTTTGACGCTGTTTTGCACGAATTCGACCATGATTTCCACGAAGTTCTGCACGCCGCTGGGCACGCCGGAGGTGGCGCCGCGGCAGACTTTGGCGAAGAACCACACGAACAAGACCCCGAGCACGAGGGAAATGCCCATGGTGTCGAGATTGATCGACCAAAAACCCATGGCGGCGGCGTCTTCGGTGGTGTGGGCGATGCCCCAATGGCCATCGGGGTATTTGCCGTAGGTGAGGAAACCCAGGTGGTGCTGTACGTATTCGCCGCCCGTTGCGTAGGCGGCTTGTGCCGTTTCCGTCGTTGTTTCCGCTGCGCGCTCAGCCATAGTGATCGCTTACCAATATCCGCTAGTTATCAAATCTGTCGTTGGGTCTATCGTTGTGGGTTGGGCGGCATCGTGACCCGGACCAGCATTACCAGCCCCACGATGTGCACCAGGATGAACCCGCAAAAAAGCCCCACGGGGTGCAAAGGTTTGACCTGGGTAAAGACCAGGGCGAAACCCGCGCCGGTAAGGGCCAGTTTCATCACTTCGGCGAAATAGACACTGTTTACCATGCGTTCGGTGGCTCTGGCGCCCCGGTGGCGCGTGGCCTTGTAGGCGAAATACGCGCCGGGAACGATGGAGAGCATTCCGCCCAACAAGATGGAATAAGCCACTACGGTTTCGAGAAAGACTTGGGCCAAGGCCCACAGGATGAGCAGCACGAGCAACTGCCGCAGCACGATCCGGTTGACTGGGGGTTTTTGGATGGCTGACATCGTCTACCCTGCTTTGTTACCTGGATCTCCCGCGCGCGGTGAAACTCAGTAGAGCTTCCTTACGCACGGGGAATTAGCTGATTCAGTTCGCTTTTTTCCAGCTTACCGCCTAGCTCACTTCCCGAAACGAGTGACCATTCTGTGGCTACCCGTCAAAAGCCGCGCATTATAGTGAGCCCTCGCGCGCGCGGCAACAAAAATACGGGGGCGTTACAGAGACACAGCGCGGATAATTTCACCTTAGCGGATGCGCGCCAAAATGCCGTCCAACTGGTCCAGCGAGCCGTATTTGAGCACCAGGCGGCCTTTGCCCTTGGCGCTGTGTTCGATCAGCACTTCGGCGCCGAGGCGTTCGGCCAGTTCGTCTTGCAGGGAGCGGATATCAGGGTCGATCTCCTCCGTGCGCAGCGGCTCTGCGCCGCGCTGGTTCTCCGCCAATTGGCGGCGCACCAAGGCTTCGGTCTGGCGCACGCTCAGGTTGCGGGCGATCACGGTGCGGGCGGCTTGGTTCTGCTCTGCGGCGTCGAGGCTGAGCAGGGCTCTGGCGTGGCCCATTTCGAGATCGCCGTGTTCGAGGAAGGTGCGCACTTCCGCTTGCAAGCTCATCAGGCGCAGCAAGTTGGCGACGGCGGTGCGCGACTTGCCGACGGCGTCGGCGACTTCCTGCTGGGTGAGTTCGAATTCGTCTTGCAGGCGCTTGAGCGCGACGGCTTCCTCGATGGGGTTGAGGTCTTCGCGCTGGATGTTTTCGATCAGCGCCATGGCGATGGCGGTTTCGTCCGGCACGTCGCGGATCAGCGCCGGAATCGTGCCGAGCCCCGCCAACTGGCAGGCGCGCCAGCGCCGTTCGCCGGCGATGATTTCATAATTGTTAAGGCCAATCAGGCGCACCACGATCGGCTGCATTACGCCTTGGTTTTTGATCGAGGCGGCGAGTTCTTCCAAGGCGTCGGGGCGGATGTCGAGCCGCGGCTGGTACTTGCCGGGACGGATGAATTCCACTGGCAATTGCCGCAGGGCGCCATCGGCGCTCACCGGCGGGGCTTGCGGCTCGGGCGCGGCGCCGGACGGCAGGCTCGCGGCTAGTGGAACCGGCGTCTGTGCGTCCTGGACGTTTTTGCGCACGCCCAGCAAGGCGTCAAGCCCTCTGCCCAATCCTCGTTTTTTCGCTGACATGGATTATTCAAGGGCTCCTTGGCTGTCGCGCGTAAGATCGTCGGGGCTTGGTTTCTCGGCGCGCCCCGCATGGCGGCGCAAGAGTTCTCCAGCCAGCGCCAGGTAAGCCAAGGCGCCGGTCGAGGTTTTATCATAGACGATGACGGGCAGACCATAGCTCGGCGCTTCGGCCAGGCGGATGTTGCGCGGAATCACCGTGCGGTAGACCAGTTCGCCAAAAAACTCCTTGAGCTGATCCGACACTTCCACCGTGAGCTTGTTGCGCGGGTCAAACATGGTGCGCACCAGCCCTTCAATGGCAAGGCCCGGATTCACTGAACTGGCGATGCCGTTGATCGTCTCCGACAAGGCCGATAGCCCCTCCAGCGCGAAATACTCGCACTGCATCGCGATCAATACCCCGTGCGCCGCTACCAGGGCGTTGAGCGTGAGCATGTTGAGTGAGGGCGGGCAGTCGATGAGGAGGTAGTCATAGTTATCGAGCAGAGGCCAAAGCGCGTGCTTGAGGCGCTGTTCCCTGGCCTCGGCGTCGATCAATTCCACCTCGGCGGCGGTGAGATCGCCGTTCGATGGCAGCACGTCGTAACCATTGTCGCCCGCCGGCACGATGGCGGTGGCGGCGGTGCAGGCCTGGGTCAACACATCATAAATGCTGTGTTCAAGCTCGGCCTTGTCGATGCCGCTGCCCATGGTGGCGTTGCCCTGCGGATCGAGATCCACCAGCAATACGCGCTGCTTCATCCGCGCCAGCGAGGCGGCGAGATTGATCGTGGTGGTGGTCTTGCCCACCCCGCCTTTTTGATTGGCGATCGCCAGAATTTTTGCTGCCATCAGGGTCTCAGTCTTGCATCCGTTGCTCTATTTTTTTTGCCGCGCCGTTCATTGCACCAGCGCCGCGCGTGGCCGCAAATCGAGGACGCAGCGTTCCGCGTCCAGCCCCGGCACGGTGAGGGCATGGCTAGCGTAAAGATGAAAATCATCCGGCAGCGCCAAGAGTTCATCATCTGGCATACGGCCTTTCATCGCCAGGAGTCTGGCGCCGGGCCGCTGATGCAAAAGATGCCGGCAACTCGTGATGAAATCCGTCAAGGACGAAAACGCGCGGCTGGTGACGATGTCCACGGCGGGCTCGGCAAGGTAGTCCTCCACCCTGGCGTGCACCACCTCGACATTAGCAAGCCGAAGCTGCGTGATGGTTTGAAAAATAAACCGGGTTTTCTTGCTGATGCTGTCGATAAGAATGAACTCGACCTCCGGCAGACAAATCGCCAGCGGCAGGCCCGGCAAGCCAGCGCCGGTGCCCACGTCCACTACCCGCGCGCCGTCGATGTGGGGCAGAAGGCTCAAGCTGTCGAACAAATGATGCGTGAGCATGACATCCGGATCGCGGATGCCGCTGAGATTGAACACCCGGTTCCATTTGTGCAATTGCTCAAGATAGGCAAAAAGTTGCGCCGTGGCGCTGCCCGGCAAGCGCAAGCCCAGTTGCTCGATGCCGGAAGCCAAACGTGTCTGCAATTGTTGCGCTTGAACTAGCATTGTCGTGACTCACGCGGATTTCTTGGCGGCCGCGTCGCCAAGTGTACTCTGCTGGCGGCCCTGATGTTTTTTCAGGTGCACCAGAAGCAAGGAAATCGCCGCCGGGGTGACCCCGGCCAGGCGCGAAGCGCGGCCAATGCTGTCGGGCCGCGTTTGCGCCAGTTTCTGCTTAAGCTCATTGGAAAGGCCGGTGACGGCGGAAAAATCAAAATCCGCTGGAATCGCGGTTTGTTCGTGCCGGCGCAGTTTGTCGATTTCCTCGCGCTGGCGGTCGATGTAACCCTGGTACTTGATGCTGATTTCGAGCTGTTCCTTTACCGCCGCCTCTGGCAATTCCTGGCGCAGGCCCGCATCGCGCACGGCGTCCAACACCTCGTCGAGCGACAGTTCGGGGCGCGCCACCAGCTCGCTGAGGCGGTATTCGTGACTCAGCGGTTTTTCCAGTTTGCCATCGAGCGCGTCGCCAAGCGGCGTGCCGGGCCGCGCCCAGGTTTGTTCGAGCCAGCGCTGCTCGCGTTCCAACGCTTCCCGCTTGCGGCAAAAATGGTCCCAGCGCTCGTCATCGACTAGGCCCAGCTTGCGGCCCATTTCGGTCAGGCGGAAATCGGCGTTGTCCTGGCGCAACTGCAAGCGGTATTCGGCGCGGCTGGTGAACATGCGGTAAGGCTCGCGCGTGCCTTGGGTCAAAAGATCATCCACCAGCACGCCGAGGTAGGCTTCATCGCGCGCCGGGCTCCAGGGCGCCTGTTCCTTCACCGCCAGCGCGGCGTTGATGCCGGCCAAGAGGCCCTGCGCGGCGGCCTCCTCGTAACCGGTGGTGCCGTTGATCTGCCCGGCGAAATACAGCCCCTCGATATGGCGGGTTTCCAGCGTGGGGTGCAGGTCGCGCGGGTCGAAGAAATCGTATTCGATGGCGTAGCCGGGCCGCGTGATATGCGCCCGCTCGAAGCCTTTGATATGAGCGATCACCTTTTGCTGAATCGAAAACGGCAAGCTGGTGGAAATGCCGTTGGGGTAGAGCTCGTGCGTGGTAAGCCCTTCTGGTTCAACGAAAATCTGATGGCTGGTGCGCTCGGCGAAACGCACCACCTTGTCCTCGATCGAGGGGCAGTAACGCGGCCCGGCGCCTTCGATCACCCCGGCGTACATCGGCGATTGATCGAGCCCGGCGCGGATGATGTCGTGGCAGCGCTCGTTGGTAGCGGTGATGTAACAGCTCACCTGCCGCGGATGCTCCTCCACGCGGCCCAGATACGACAGCACCGGCGTTGGCGTATCGCCCGGTTGCTCCTTCATCACCGCAAAATCCACCGTGCGCGCGTCAATGCGCGGCGGCGTGCCGGTTTTGAGCCGCCCCACCCGCAGCGGCAATTCTCGCAAACGCCGCGCCAAAGCCAGCGAAGGCGGATCCCCCGCGCGGCCGCCCGCGTAATTCTCGAGACCAATATGAATCTTACCGCCCAGGAAAGTGCCAGCCGTCAACACCACCCGGCGCGCAAAAAACCGCAGGCCCATCTGCGTCACGATGCCGCGCACCGCGCCGCCCTCCACGATCAAGTCATCCACCGCCTGCTGAAACAGCAAGAGCCCCGGCTGATTCTCCAGCATGGCGCGGATCGCCGCCTTGTACAGCACCCGGTCCGCCTGCGCCCGCGTCGCCCGCACCGCCGGCCCCTTGCTGGCATTGAGCACGCGAAACTGAATGCCGCCACGATCCGCCGCCCGCGCCATCGCCCCGCCCAGCGCATCCACCTCCATCACCAGGTGCGTCTTGCCAATGCCGCCAATCGCCGGATTGCAAGACATCTGCCCCAAAGTCTCGATGTTGTGCGTCACCAGCAAGGTGCTCACCCCCATACGGGCAGCCGCCAGCGCGGCTTCAGTGCCAGCGTGGCCACCGCCGACGACGATGACGTCATAGGTTTGGGATGAGGACATGGTTGCGGGAATCAAAACAGGATGAGGCGGCAGTATAAATGTTCTGGCTGGGGCTGTCTGTGTTGGGATTTGAAGCGCTCGTGGCATTCGTCAACTAAACACATAGCTCTTACTTATATGTAGTTACTGATTATTTTGTTGTTGTTATTAGAAGCCAGCCCTTCTGAGGATAAGAGGATTTTTTCCTTTATTATCAATACGATAAAAGCAAGGCGAAACTGTTGACCAGCGCCGGAATGGCACCGGAGCGCTTTGGGGGTAAAGAGCGGCGGAGGCGTGAACGCGGAGTTATCCGCAAAGGCTTCCAAGGGCTATGCACAGGAAACGGATTTTTATGCGTAGCGGGTGACGGGGAACGCTCAGCTTGTCTACAGGTAATCCACAAGGGAAAACGCCGGGCATGTTATAAATTGCTTTTTGTTCACCTATCTCCCCAAGATGACCCCCACCATCAAGGACGGCACACGATGACACAGCGCGACAACAACGGCGGCAACCTAGGCTTTGAAGCCGAACTGTTCAAAGCCGCCGACAAACTGCGCGGCAACATGGAGCCCAGCGACTACAAGCACGTCGCGTTGGGGCTGATCTTCCTCAAATACATCTCCGACGCCTTCGAGTCGCGCCATGCGCAACTGCTGGCCGAAGATGCCGCTACCGCCGAAGACAAGGACGAATACCTCGCCGACAACATCTTCTGGGTGCCAAAGCAGGCGCGCTGGTCGCACCTGCAAGCCAACGCCAAACAAAGCACCATCGGCTTGGTTGTCGACGATGCGATGCGCGCCATCGAGAAGGACAACGAATCGCTCAAGGGTGTTCTACCCAAGGACTATGCCCGCCCCGCTCTGAATAAGGTGATGCTCGGCGAACTGATCGACCTGATTTCCGGCATCGCGCTGAATGAGGGCAACGATAAATCCAAGGACGTGCTGGGCCGCGTGTACGAATACTTCCTTGGCCAGTTCGCCGGCGCCGAAGGCAAGCGCGGCGGCGAGTTCTACACCCCGCGCTCGGTGGTGCGAACGCTGGTCGAAATGCTGGAACCCTACCACGGGCGTGTGTACGACCCCTGTTGCGGCTCCGGCGGCATGTTCGTGCAAAGCGAGAAATTCGTTGCCGAACACGGTGGACGCATCGGCGACATCGCCATCTATGGGCAGGAAAGCAACTACACCACCTGGCGTCTGGCGAAGATGAACCTTGCCGTGCGCGGCATCGACTCGGACATCAAGTGGAACAACGAAGGCAGCTTCCACAAGGACGAACTGCGCGACCTGAAAGCCGATTTCATTCTCGCCAACCCGCCGTTCAATATTTCCGATTGGGGCGGCGAACGCTTGCGCGAAGACGTGCGCTGGCAATTCGGCGCTCCGCCCGTGGGCAATGCCAACTACGCATGGTTGCAGCACATCTTCCACCACCTCAGCCCCGGCGGCTTCGCGGGCGTGGTGCTGGCCAATGGTTCGATG
>JAITMI010000181.1 GCA_031277435.1 Pseudomonadales bacterium | reverse complement strand
CTGGATTTGCTGCCCAAGCCCTGGCCGTGGGCGATTGCGCCAGAGCCACAGAACGTGGCCACCGCTGGGCGCGTTCCCCAGGAAATGCCCGACTTCGCCGCCATCGAGGACATCGAGGCCAAGAAACAAGCCTTCTTCGACTACTTGCAACCCATCGTCGATGCCCAGAACCAGCGCATAACCCGGCAGCGGGCGCGGCTGCTCAAAATCATCGACAAGGTGGCGCTGCGGCTGCCACTGAGCTCGGAGGATCAGGTTTTTCTCTATGGGCTGTCGCGCATTTACGACATCAGCCTGGGCCTGCCTGACAACACCAGCGCCTTGGAGCAACTCTTGCACCGGGTGGATGTGATTCCCGCTTCGCTGGTGCTGGCGCAGGCCGCCAATGAATCGGGCTGGGGCACTTCGCGCTTTGCCCGCGAGGGTTACAACCTGTTTGGCCAATGGTGCTACCGCGAAGGCTGCGGCCTGATACCCAAGCGCCGCGATCCCGGCGCCCACCACGAAGTGCAGAGTTTCAACAGCATTGAGGAGGCGGTGGTGGCCTATTTCATGAATCTCAATACCTTTGAGCGTTACCAGGAACTGCGCAACATCCGCCAGCAACTGCGTGAGCGCAACGCGCCGGTCGATAGCCTGTCACTGGTCGAAGGGCTCAAAGCCTATTCGGAGCGCGGCGCGGATTACATCGACGATCTGCTCGACATCATCGATCAGAATGCCTTGTTGCAGCGCGATTTCATCGGTACGGAACTGCTGGCGCCGGTGACGAGCGCGTATTGATTTATTCCGCGATCGCCGGATTGATCCACAGCACCGAATACCAGTAATAACGCCCCCCAGGCCCCGGCGCCGTGCAGTTGTAGTGGAAGCGGCGGCTGGCGCTTTGGGTAGGCGAACTCAGGCGGTAGCGCTCGGCGGCGGCATCCACCACGGTGATCCGCATTCTTTCGTTGTTGTGATAACAAGTCAGCGCGTCGAAGCGGTAATCACCATCGAAATCCAGCACCACTTCGGGCGCCTGTTCGCTGGTGAGCGGCGACGCGGTTTCCGTTTTCACGTTGAAGGCCAGGCTGTTGACCTTGTCACGAAAGCTATTGAGCGAAGCATAGATGCCGGAAAAGGGAAAGCGCGGCAGGGCGCTGAAATCGGAATTGGCGTTGATCGCGCCTGAATTCTGCGCAAAGGCGGTGTAGCCGAGTTCCCGTATCACCGCTTGCAAGGCCGGGTCATATTCGCCGTAGGGATAAGCGAAAAGCTCATGGTCCTGCCCGGTTTGCGCCGCGATGCGCGCCTGCGTTTCGATCAATTCGTTCTTGATAGCCTCATGCCAGGCGCTTTCATCCGCATAAGGCGCGCGGTCGAGCAGATAAGCGTGATGCAGCGTGTGATTGGCCAGCGTAGCGCCATTGGCGCCCATTTCGCGCAACTGTTCCCAGCTTGAATAAAGCCCAGGCCGCTCGCCGATAAGCGCCGCCGGCACGAAAATCGTGAAGGGCCACTGGCGTTCCTTCAATAGCGGATAGGCGGCCTCGTACACGGAACTGTAGGCATCATCGAAAGTGAGCACGGCGCTTTTGTCTGGCAAGGGCGCGCCGCTGCGCAGCGCCGCTATCACCTCTGGCAAGGGCAGAATGCTGAAACCCTGATCGCGCAGATAATCCATGTGGGCCCGGAATTCCTCCGGCGTGACGCTGGTGGCGCGCGGCGTCGCGCTGGCGATATGGTGATACTGCAAAATCACCGCTTGTGGCGCCAAGGCCTCGGCGGCGAAGGCGGCGGGGGCCATGCACAGCAACAGCAACAGCAACAGCAGACTACGCGGCAGAAAGGTGAACATGGGCGACCTGGCGGCGTTTGGGGAAATGGGCGGCGGCAATTATACTGGCGCGCTTTCCAGTAACCGCAACCTTGCCGTCTCAGTCTCTATGACGCTCAGCCCCACCGTTTCCGCCGCCGTCGAGGTCGATCCCGCCGCGTTCGCGCCCAGCGCCAAGGCGCCCGATCCGCGCAAGAGCGCTTTCAACCTCAAGCGCCTGCAAAAAACCTTGCGCGCGGACGTGGGCCGCGCCATCGCCGATTTCGACATGATTCAGGACGGCGACCTGGTGATGGTCTGCCTTTCCGGCGGCAAGGATTCCTATACGCTGCTCGACATTTTGCTCAATCTGCAAAAACACGCGCCGGTCAAGTTCGGCATCAAGGCGGTGAATCTGGATCAGAAACAGCCGGGTTTTCCCGAGCAGGTATTGCCTGACTATTTAGCCTCAATCGGCGTCGATTATCACATCATCGAACAGGACACTTACTCGGTGGTAGTGGACAAGACCGAGCCCGGCAAAACCTACTGCGGCCTGTGTTCGCGGCTACGGCGCGGCAATCTTTATACTTACGCCGAAAGCATCGGCGCCACCAAGATCGCTTTGGGGCATCACCGCAACGATATTATGGAAACTTTGTTCTTGAATATGTTTTTCGGCGGCAAACTCAAAGCCATGCCGCCGAAACTGCTCAGCGACGACGCCAAGCACATCGTGATCCGCCCGCTGGCCTACTGTAAGGAAAAAGACATCGCCGCTTACGCCCGCTTACGCGAATTCCCCATCATTCCCTGCAATCTCTGCGGCAGCCAGGAAAACATGCAGCGGAAGGAAATCAAAAAAATGCTCAACGGCTGGGAACGCCAGCACCCAGGCCGGCTTGATGTCTTGTTCAAAAGCCTGATGAACGTAGCGCCTTCGCACTTGGCCGACACCAGCCTTTTCGATTTCAAAACCCTGGAAACGCGGCGCGAAAATGCACGCGGCCAGCGCATCGCGCTCAGGAATCTGGGGTAGGGCGTGCGCATTCCACCCGAAGCGCTGGCGCCAGAGACCTTGCGCAACCTGGTTGAGGAATACGTCACCCGTGAAGGCACTGACTATGGCGAGCGACTGTACACGCTCGATGACAAAGTGGCGCAAGTATTGCGTCAATTAGCGGCGGGCAAGGTACTCTTGCTGTACGATTCTCACACCAGCACCTGCCAGCTCGAAGCGCGTGAACGGGTACCGCGCCATT
>JAITMI010000120.1 GCA_031277435.1 Pseudomonadales bacterium | reverse complement strand
GCCTTGGGGCCGATTCTGACCGGCCGTTACAAAGTGGAAGGGCGCTTCCTGCTCGAAGTGACGCTCACCCGCGACGGCGGCGCCCAGCTCATCGGTTCCGCCATGAATGACATCGTGCTGCATCCAGGCGTGGCCGCGCAGATGATTGAATTCGAACTGCACATAGATGACCAATACGTCTATAACCAAGCCTCCGACGGCCTGATCGTCGCCACGCCCACCGGCTCCACTGCCTATGCCATGTCAGCCGGCGGGCCGATTCTGCATCCGGGGCTCGACGCGGTGGTATTGGTGCCGATGTATCCGCACAGTTTC
The DNA here is from genome assembly GCA_031277435.1 of Pseudomonadales bacterium. Classification (GTDB taxonomy): domain Bacteria; phylum Pseudomonadota; class Gammaproteobacteria; order Pseudomonadales; family Pseudohongiellaceae; genus CAILUG01. The sequence goes on along the minus strand of JAITMI010000120.1, from coordinate 2,590 downwards.
AGCGCGCGCCCGATCGTAGTGAGCAGCGGCAGCGCGATTCGCGTAGTGGTGGGCGCGCGTCACAGCCACAGCGCGCCGCAGATCAGTTGCGACGGCTCCGTGGAATTCACTACCCAGGCCGGCGACGTGCTCAATATCCGCCGCAAGGAACGCGAACTCAGGCTCTTGCATCCCGAAGATTACGATTACTACGCCACCTGCCGCAGCAAGCTGGGCTGGTCGCAGCGTCCGGGCATGTTCTGATGACTCCCGTATTTGAAGCATCGACGGATCTTGATCTCGGCCCTTTCAGCCGCCTGCTGTGGCAGCGCAAAATCGCGCACCGTATTTTTCGCGACGATAAACGCCGAGTGCAAGTGCTCGGCGTGGCGCAAGCGGAGCAGGTGGAAGCCACGCGCATGTTGTATGACGAATGGCGGCGCGGCGTAACGCAGCCAAGCGAAGAAGATTCCGCCACGCTATTTGGCTTTGGCGCCGCCGACGCCGTAAAAACACGTCTGACGCAAGCGCTGCGGCAAACGCCCTTGACGCTCACGCTGATTGTGCTCTGCTGCCTGCTGCTGTATTTCGCGCCGCTGGCCAGGCCCACGGCGCTTACTTACGATCTGCTCTTTCCCAATTTCGCCGCTGGCCGGCGTATCGTGTTGAGTGAAATTTGGCGCAATTTTTCCTTGAATGATTTTTTCAAAATGTTGTCACCGATCCTGCTGCATGGCGGCTTGATCCATCTGGTGTTCAACATGGCCTGGCTGTGGGAATTAGGCCGGCAAATCGAGCGCAAGCAATCATCCTTGGTGCTGGGCGTGGTCATCGTGGTGGTGGCGCTGATCTCCAATACCGTGCAATACCTGTGGGGCGGCAGCATCAATTTCGGCGGCATGTCCGGCGTGGTTTATGGGCTTTTTGCCTATATCTGGATGTGGCAATTGTTCGATCCCCGCGCCGGGCTTTGGCTGCCGCGCGGTTTGATTTTTTTCATGCTGTTATTCCTGGTGCTGATGACGGTGCTGAACCTGAGCATGATCGCCAACGAAGCGCATTTGGGCGGCTTGCTGGCCGGCCTGATATTCGGCGCTATGTCGGCGACGTTCAGCCGCCTGCGCCGCGCCTAGAGATTGCCCAAAATCATGACTGAATTTTACGACGCCAACGCCACGCCGCCCTTGCCGGAAAAACCCGCGAGCTGGGAAGCCTTGGTGGCAACCATGAGCCCGCAATTACACGCCAGCCTCAAGACCGCGGTGGAACTGGGGCGCTGGCCCAGCGGCGAGCGATTGACGCCAGAGCAGCGCGCGCATTGCCTGCAAGCGATCATCGCCTGGGATGAACTGCATTTACCAGAGCAGCAGCGCGTGGGTTACATAGACCGTAGCGGTTTGAAAAAGAGCCACTGCGATGACTGAGTGCCGTGGCCAAGCGCGCAAGCTGGACAGCCGTCTGGAACGGCCAGTGCAATATCATTTGCCGCTGGGTGAAAAGCGCGTGGCGCTCAATCCCTTGCTGGGCCAGCAATTACGGCTCTGTTTCACGGGGCGTATTTTTTGCTGCCACTGCGGCAAGCTCACCAACAAGAGCTTCAATCAAGGCTATTGTTACCGCTGTTTCGAGAGTCTGGCGCAGTGCGACACCTGCGTGATGTCGCCTGAACTTTGCCACTACGCGCAAGGCACCTGCCGCGAGCCGGTGTGGGGCGAGCATTTTTGCATGCAGGATCACATCGTTTATTTCGCCAATTCCTCTGGCCTGAAAGTGGGCATTACCCGCGCCTCGCAAGTGCCCACGCGCTGGATCGACCAAGGCGCCACCCAGGCATTGGCGGTATTGCGCGTGCGTTCGCGCCAGCAGGCGGGCTTGTGCGAGGCGATGTTCCGCCAGCACGTCACCGACCGCACCAATTGGCGCAACATGCTGCGCGGCGAACAGGAGGCGGTGGATCTGTGCGCCGAGCGCGACCGGCTATTACAGGAATGTACGGTACAAATAGAGGATCTCAGGCAACGCTTCGGCGTACATGCCGTCAGCGTCATCAATGGCGTTGACGCGGTGAACATCAGCTATCCGGTTGAGCGTTATCCAGACAAACTCGTATCACTCGATTTCGATAAAACGCCAGGAATTGGCGGCGTGCTGCAAGGCATCAAGGGCCAATATCTGCTGTTGGAGCAGGGCGTACTCAACATTCGCAAATATACCGGCTATGAACTGGAACTTATTGTATAGAAACCACAAGGCGCCCAAAGGCGCCAGGGGAGCATGAAATGAAAGAATCCCAAGGCAAGACCGTTTACCTGCGCGATTACCGCGAGCCCGATTACCTGATCGACGAAACGGAGCTCGACGTGCGCTTGTTCGAGGATCACACCCTGGTGCGGGCGCGCCTGCGCTTGCGCCGTAATCCCGAGGGGCAAGGCGCCGGCGCGCCGCTCGTGGACGCCAACTGCACGGGCACCGCGATCCGGGACTTCATCAGCATCGCGGACGCGCGCGCCTTCGACGAGGACCTGGTCCAGTCAATCTACGGGCCGCCGCCGGCCGACGCACTGCTCGTCTTCGGCGCCGCGGCCAAGAAGTAGCCGCCAGGAAGTAACCG
>JAITMI010000092.1 GCA_031277435.1 Pseudomonadales bacterium | reverse complement strand
CGCGTGAGACCGCGGCGTTTACCAGCCGTTCAGCGGCCGCGCACTGAATTTCGTCGTCGCGGGTTAGAAGCCGGACCAGCACATTGGTATCTAGCGCCAGACTCATGGCGGTCTCTTGTCAATCAAGTGTCAGGGTCAAGCACGACTCGCATCGCTGATGCCGGCACCGCGGACATGCCGGGTTGGTGCAACAGGCCAATCAAACTCTCAACCCGCCGCACTTTGGGGCGAACAACAAGCGTGCCATCACTAAGAAGCGAGAAAGTAATCTTGTCCCCCGGTTTCAAGCCCATCTGTTTGCGAATCGCCTGGGGAACGGTGATTTGACCTTTGGACGTGAGGGCGGTAGCGTCAAGCATGTTTTTCTTCCGTTCTTTCGATTTGAGGGAATGTAATACCGCCCGGCATATCCGTCAACGTATTCGAGCCAAAATTGAACGGCTTACGTGAAGCCAATGGCCTTGTCACGCGGACCAAGGCCAGGCTGAGCGCCGCCGCGGTCACCGCTTATTTTCAGCCGCGCCCCGCCGCCGTAAGCTACAATCCGCGAGCGCCGGGCCACAGGGCGGCGGCGAAAACAAAGGCGGCGAAACGAGAGGCAAAACCAGCGTGACAAACGAACGCACGGAGCAGGCTAATGCGCTCATGGGGGGGCTGCGCCGCGAGGCGGCGGGGCGCTTGACGGTATTTCTTGGCGCCGCGCCGGGGGTCGGCAAGACCTTCGCCATGCTCAGCCGCGCCCGCGAATTGCAGCGGCAGGGCGTGGACGTGGTGATCGGCATCGTCGAAACGCATAACCGCGGCGAAACCCAGGCGCAGGTGCAGGGCTTGCCGTTGATGCCCAGAAAGCAAGTGGAATATCAGGGCCGCCTGCTGGAAGAAATGGACCTCGATGCGCTGCTCGAACGCCGCCCCGCGGTCGCGCTGGTGGATGAACTGGCGCATCGCAACGCGCCGGGCAGCCGCCATGAGCGGCGCTGGCAGGATGTCGAGGAATTGCTTGATGCCGGCATTGATGTATACACCACGGTCAATATCCAGCACCTGGAAAGTCTCAATGACGTGATTTACCAGATCACCGGCATCCGCGTCACCGAGACCGTCCCCGATTCGATATTTGACCGCTTGCGCGATATTCGCCTGGTGGATTTGCCGGCGCGCGAATTGATCGAACGGCTCAAGGATGGCAAGGTCTATCTGCCGGAACAGGCGGCGCAGGCGCTGCAAGCGTTTTTTTCTCCCTCCAATATCACCGCGCTGCGCGAGCTGGCGATGCAGAAAGTCGCCGAGCATGTGGACGCCGACTTGCGCGAAACGCTCGCCGCGCGCGGGCTGACCGGCGTTTCCATCCAGCCGCACGTATTGATCGCCATCGACGGCCGCGGGCAATCGGACTATGTCGTGCGCGCCGGCGCCAGAATCGCCGAGCGGCGCGGCGGGCGCTGGTCAGTGGTCACGGTCGATACCGGCCGTTCCGCTAACGCCATGTTGCAGGCCGATGATTTGGAACACGATGCCGGCCACACCGCGGCGCAGGTCGAGCAAAAGCGGCAGATGGAATTGGACCGTGCGTTTGCTTTGGCGCGCAGCCTGGGCGGCGAGACGGAAGTGCTCTACAGCACGGACCCGGTGCAAGCCGTACTGGATGCCGCCGCGGCGCGTAACGCGCGCACCATCGTGGTGGGGCGCACGCGCGAACGGCCATTCGCGCGCATGTTCAATCGCACGTTTACGCAACAATTGCTGCGCTACGGCGCACGTTACGAGTTGACCATCGTCAGCCCGCCCAAGAGCCGCTACCAGGAGCGCGAGACGCCCGGTCTGAGCGGCGAACGGCTGGGCGCTGGCGAATTGGCCTCGATGCTGTTTACGGTCATCGCCTCCACCGGCGCCGCCGTATTGAGCGATCGCTATCTGGGCCTGGAGGACGTGTCGATCGTGTTCCTGGTCGGCGTTCTCTTGCTCGCCTCGCGCACCCGCATGATAACGGCGGCCATCGCGGCGGCCTTGTGTTTTTTACCTTACGTTTATTTTTTCATCGAGCCGCGTCAAACCTGGGCCATCAGCGCGCATCGCGGGGTGGCGACGGTGATGCTGTTTTTCGCCGCCGCCCTGGTCGCCGGCAGGCTGGCGTCGCGGCTGCGAATGCAGGTCGTAGCGCTGCGTGCGGCGAACGCGCACGCCACGGCGATGCAAAATCTGGGGCGGCAATTGTCGAAGGCCGCCGATCTCTCGCAAGTCATCGCGGCGGGCGCCTCGGTCTTGCAATCGACCTTGCACGCCGAAGCCTGGCTGCGCATCAAGGGCGAAACCGGCCCGGTGGCGGCGGCGAACGAGTTGAACGACAAGGAACTGGCCGCCGCCGGCTGGAGCGAACAGCATGGCCAAAGCTGCGGACGTTTTACCGACACGCTCACCAATTCCAACTGGTGGTTTTTGCCGGTGCATTCGGACCAAAGCATCATCGGCGTAGTGGGCCTGCGTTTTGGAACGGACGTAGCACGGCTGCCTTTCGAGCAGCGCCGGCTGGCCGAAAGCATCGTGCACGACATCGGTCAGGCCGCGCTGCGCACCACGCTGGTATCGGAACTCGAAGTGGCGCGCGTCAGCGGCGAAACCGAACGCTTGCGCCTGGCGCTGTTATCCTCGGTGTCGCACGATTTGAGCTCGCCCTTGACCTCGATCATCAGCTCCGCCGGCAACCTGGAGCGCCACTGGCAAGACCTGAGCGAGGCCGATCGCGCCAGCGTACTACAATCTATTCGCTTTGAAGGCGAACGTCTGGACCGTTACGTCCAAAATCTCTTGGATATGACGCGGCTGGGCCAGCAAGGCTTGACCTTGACGCGCGACCACATCGGCATCGACGCGCTGGTATCCTCCGCCTCCACGCGTTTGCGGCGCTATGAACCGCAGGTCAAAATCGAGTGCGACGTCGCCGCCAATTTACCGCCTTTGAGCGTGCACCCAGCCTTGATCGAACAAGCCTTGTTCAACGTCATGGAAAACGCCGCCAAGTTCTCCCCGCCCGGCGCGCCAGTGCGAGTGGAAGTGCGCCGCGCCGAAGATAAATGGCTGCGCATCGACATTTCCGATGAAGGCCCAGGCATTCCAGAATCAGAACGGCGGCGGATTTTCGACATGTACTACAGCGTCGAGGACGGCGACGGCAACCAGCAAGGCGCCGGCCTGGGCCTGACCATCGTACAAGCCATCATCGGCGCGCACATGGGCAAAATAGAAGCCCTGCCCGGCCCCTCCGGCAAAGGCACCACGATCCGCATCAGTTTACCGCTGGGGGATGAGGCGGCGGCGGAAGAAGTGGCGGCGTGAGTTTGCCGCTTCTACGGTTTTTCCAGCAAGGAAGCGGCTAATCTACGAACTATGGCCTTACGGTTAATCCCTGCGTCAGAGGTTTTCTTCTTCGTCATTGCGAGCCGCCGAAGGCGGTGAAGCAATCCAGTCTTGTGTCGCTGGATTGCTTCGCTACGCTCGCAATGACGAAGGTTTATTTATCAAGCAAAAGTTTCGTCTGCCGCGCCTATTGAGACTTCCCGAATGAGAATGAATGGTATTGTAATCCCAGTCTCTACATTATTTCACTCACTGCGTCCTGATAATCGGCAAGGTTTGCGAAGGCAGCATGGTGGTGGGTAGCACGCCGTTCCATTTTTCCGCTTGTACCAATTCAACCAGGTCGGGGTTGTCGCGTAGTGCGGTGCCGCGGGCGTTGATGGCTTCGGCTTCGGCGAGTCCGCTCGAACGGGTTAGGCTCCATGGCGCTTACCGAATTAACTGAGAAAATTGTGGGTCAGAGATGACTTTCTTTATCAAATCCTGAACAGCGGAACCTAACGCCTGTGCGGTTTGATTGCATGCCGTGATCGCATCAAATCCGCTCTTGAAGCTATGCCTGTTTTCTGCCTCCATGGAAGCGCCATTACTTGATGTCAGCTTAATTCCGAGGTCCCACCAGCCGTCAGTAAGGCCAGAGGTGGAAGAAAACTCGACCTTGGTGACGGTGCCGCTCAAGTTGATGCCGCTGTCAGAATATACGTTCGCAAATTTGAACTCGTCGTTAAAGGCTTTCTGAATGAAATCTGGGATGCTCATGCCATCGGCAGCCTTAATTGGCCCCATAAGACGGCAGTTCGCGCTGTAATCTGAGCTAGCCGTAAGATTGCCCAACCTAATCGCGGCGCCCTCATACTGCTTAAGCATTTGATTGTTATCCACGGAAACGGCGTATCTTGCTGGCGTCATGGTAGAACACCCAGCCAATAGAAAAACCGCCCCCCAAAGGACAGTGATCTTTGTCATAAATTTCTCCTGTTACAGAAAAAATGAAGCACCTAAAGCCTAATCGGGATAGGAAGAAACCTCTCGGCTCCTCCCTCCCACACCACCGGACAAACGGGTCACGTATCCGGCGGTTCGATGAATTAAATTCCTACCGTGGCGCAAGGCTCGGCAGTCC
>JAITMI010000082.1 GCA_031277435.1 Pseudomonadales bacterium | reverse complement strand
GGCGTGAGCAAGCGCAGCCAGCGGCGGCTGTCATCCTGCGGAAGAGTTTGAGCGGGTAATGAGAGTCCTGCCGTCATGGCGCAGCCTCTATTGTGAGTCTGGGCGCGAAGCTTAAGGAGAGAAACTTAAGAAATTCTTACTGGAGACGCCCAGGCCGGAACCTGAACGAGGCCGGCGCTGAATCATGGCAGGACGCTCATGCGCTACTTCTTGCCAAGACGCACTGCTGGATGAGGCCGCAACACGGTACCTCTGAGCGTAAATCACGCCAATCTGAATCAGCTCCCCGGAGGCAAAACACCGCGGAAATTTTCGTCCTGGACCAGTTTCCCTACTACAATGCCCCCATGTCACGCGGTTCATTATTCCTTTTTCTGTCATTACTTTCGCCGCTCAGCCCCGCCTTGGCGGCGCCGGACGAACCCGCGCGCATCGTCAGCATGAATATCTGCACCGATCAGTTGCTGCTGCGCGTGGTGGAGCCGGGGCGTATCGTGTCGCTCAGTTATCTCAGCGCTGATCCGGCGTATTCGCCGCTGGCGCAACAAGCGGAAAATTTTGCGCTCAATCACGGGCAGGCGGAGGAAATTATCGCGCTGGCGCCAGATCTGGTGCTTACCAGCCAATTCAGCGCCAGCTTTACCGCGGCGCTGCTTGAACGCCGCGGTTATCACGTAGAGCGCTTTGGTTTCGCCGCGACGCTGGATGGCGCCGCTGAACAAATCAGCGCGCTTGGCGCCTTGACGGGTAGAACGGCGCAGGCGGCGGCCTTGCGGGATACGCTGCAAAGCGGCGTGGCGGCGAGCGTGGCGCGGTTGCGGCCACTCTTGGATACGGAACGGGCGGTCTTTTTGAGCAACAATGGTTTTGTTTACGGTAGCGGTACCTTGCAAGACAGCTTTCTGCAAAGCCTTGGGCTGGTGAACGTGGCGAGCGAGTTGGGCTTGTCTGGCCCGGCGCCGCTGTCGCTCGAAGCCTTGCTCGCCGCCAAGCCCACGCTGGTATTCACCCCGCCAGTGAATAGCTTGGATGCACAGCTTGCGCACCCCTTGTTGCGGCATCCGCTTTGGCGGCGGCTGGGGGGGCAAGTGCGGCGCGTTGCGCTGGAAGAACGCTGGTTCGATTGCGCTGGCCCGGAAATTTTGCGGGCTTATGCCGCGCTGGAACGGGAGCTGTTGCCATGAGGCGCTTCTACGCTCTGCTCTTGTGCGCCGCCATCGCCGGATTATTCTTTTGGGAATTGAACAGCGGGCCGAGCGGCGTGTCCTTGTTCAGCGCGTTCATGGAACTTTGGCGCGGCGAGGAGGGCATCGCTGGCGTTATTTTGTGGGAACTGCGCTTGCCGCGCGCGCTATTGGCGCTCACTTGCGGCGCTTGCCTGGGCATGAGCGGAGCGGCGCTGCAAGGGCTTTTGCGCAATCCCTTGGCAAGCCCCGACATTCTCGGCGTATCGCAAGTGGCGGCGCTGGCGGCGGTGTTGGCCTTGTATTACGGGCTCAGCACGCGCGCCTGGTTCGTGCTGCCGCTGTGCGCCACCGCCGGCGCGGCGCTGGCGGCGGCCTTGATGTTTGGCCTCAACCGCCGCCGTGGTGAAAGCGCTACCATTATTTTGTCCGGCATCGCCATCAGCGCGGTGGCGGGTTCCTTGATTTCGCTGGCGCTCAATTTCGCGCCCAATCCTTACGCGCTACAGGAAATTTATTATTGGCTGCTCGGTTCAGTAGCCAACCGCAGCCTCTACGAACTCGCGTTCGCGCTGCCCTTCATGGCGCTTGGCGTGGCGTTATTATGGCGGCAGCGGCGCTTTCTCGATGCGCTCACTCTCGGCGAAGACACCGCCAATACGCTCGGCTTCAACGCCAAACATGCCAGCGCGCGCATCATCCTCGGCTGCGCTTGCTCCGTGGGCGCGGTGGTAGCGGTGAGCGGCAACATCGGTTTCGTGGGGCTGGTGGCGCCGCATTTGATGCGCCCCTTGGCGCGTTCGCGCCCTTCGCTGATCTTGAGCTTGAGCGCGGCGGGCGGCGGCGCCTTGGTGTTATTAGCCGACGCTTTGGTACAAAACGCGCCCGGCGCGCAGGAATTGCAATTGGGCGTATTGACCTCCATGCTGGGCGGGCCGTTCTTTTTGTACTTATTGTTCACGAAAAGGGAGTGGTTCCGATGAACGCGCCCTTGCTCGAACTGCGTGGACTTACGTTGAAAGCCGCGGGCCGCACCTTGCTGCGCGATTGCACTTGCGGCATCGCGCGCGGGGAACTGGTGGGCGTAATCGGCCCCAACGGCGCGGGCAAAAGCAGCTTGCTCAAGGCGCTGGCGGGTTTGCTGCCGGCGAGCAAGGGCGTCATTCTGCTTGATGGCGCGCCGCTCTCTACCTTCAGCGCGGCAGAGCGGGCACGGCGGCTGGCGTATCTGGAACAGCAGCCGGAAGCATGCTGGCCGCTCGCGGTGCATGAAATCGTGGCGCTGGGCTTGCTCGATCATGGCTTCGGAGCGCAAGAAACGGCGCGGCGCATCGACGCCGCATTACAAGAGAGCGGCTGCGCGGCGCTGCGTGAGCGGCGCTTTCATCAACTTTCCACTGGCGAACGCATGCAAGTGCATCTGGCGCGCGTCCTTGTCAGCGACACGCCCCTGATCCTCGCCGATGAACCGATTGCCGCGCTTGATCTTTGGCATCAGCATCATCTCCTGCATACGCTGCATACGCGCGCCGCCGCGGGCAAAACCGTCATCGTGGCGCTGCACGACCTGGCGCTCGCGGCGCGTTATTGTTCGCGGCTGTTGTTGTTCGATCGCGGCGAATTGGTGCGCGAAGGGCCGGCGGAAATCGTGCTGCACCCCGACTTATTGGAACGCTGTTACCGGGTGCGCGCGCGCTTTGATCCGTATAGCGGCGCGCTGTTGTACGAAGCCAATCTTTGATGGCCTCTGTTACACTTCCCGCCCCAACTCAGGAGCACCCCATGCGCATCTGGAAACGCGAACCCACGCTCGACGCGGTGAATCAACTCTTGGCCGGCACCATGTGCGAGCATATCGGCATGGCCATTAGCGAAATCGGCCCCGATTACGTGGCGGGCACTTTGCCGGTGGACGCGCGGACTTGCCAGCACATGGGCATCATTCACGGCGGCGCCTCGGTGGTGTTGGCGGAAACCCTCGGCAGCCTTGCGTCCATGCTGTGTTGCGCGGAGGGTTTTCACGTAGTGGGGCTGGAAATCAACGCCAACCACATCAGCGCCGGCAAGCCGCCTTATGTCAGCGGCATCGCGCGGCCCTTGCACATTGGTTCTTCCACGATGGTGTGGGAGATTCGCATCAGCAATAACGACGGCAAGCTGGTATGCGTATCGCGGCTGACTTGCGCGGTGTTACAGAATCGTTGACCAAAAACCGCGCATCTTACTCATCTTCGCCGCGCACCACTCTTTCGATAAAGTCCACCATCATGCTGGTATAACGGTCATCGCCGGAATTGATGTGCTGGTTGATGGAAATATGGTTATGGTCACGCGCCTGCGCGAAACGCGGGCAATCGTTATATTTTTCGCACAACTGTAGATAAAGCCGCGCCGTGCCTTGCTCGATGGCGGGCGGATCATACTCGGCGCTCAAGAGGAATAGCGGCACGCGCGGGCCGGTGTAGGCGTCAGCCAGCGCGTAAGTGGAACGCTGTTCGCGCAGCGCGGCATCATCACCAAAATAATCGGTATTGCCCGCGTCATACGCGCCCGACATCATGATGGCGCCGGCAATGTTGGGCGCGCCGTCGAACATCACTTCTGGATTGAACAGTAAAGAAGCCGTGTGCGTGCAGCCAGCGGAGGAACAAAGGAAGAAAATTTTGTTGGGATCGATGCCATACTCCGGCGCGTTGGCGCGAATCCAGCCGACGATGGCCTGCATGTCCTCTGCCCCTTCCGGATAAGTGATGTTGGGCACCAGCCGGTAGGTAGCGTTGATGCCCACCATGCCGTGGCGGCCAAAATACGTCGCCACGTTGGCGTTCATCAGATCGGACAGCGGATTGACCTTGTCGCCGCCAGTCAGCCCGCCGCCGTGAATGAACACCACCGCGGGCCGCTCATCGCCGCCGTCTTGCGGCGTGTAAATATCCATCGCCTGCTTGGCATCGGGGCCGTAGTGCACGTCGCGGGTCACCTCCAGGTTGCCTTTGTCCGAACTCTTGTGAATCTCGGCATAAAGCCGGCCCGTGCCGTCGATCACTTGCGGCGTCAAATTCGGCCCCATCTCACGAATTTTGGCGTAGGCGTCGAGCAATTGCGGATCGGTGATGGCCTGCGTTTGCGCCAAGGCGGCGCTGGCGCAGACGGCGGCGGTAATGGTGGTAATCGTGGCGATAGTGGTTTTTTTCATGGTGCAGTCCTCTGTGGAATGGGCCCGATTCTATCCATTCCCGCCAGGCTGGGGAAAGCGCCGGGCGGGATGATAGACTGCGCGTTTTGTGGAGTTTGCCCATGCCCGCCTCATCGCCGCTCACGCTGATCCGCCGCCTGGCCGCCGCCCTCGCGCTGTGCCCGCTCTTGGCGCTGGCGCAGGCGCCGTTGCCGCCCCTGGCAGCGGAGGTGAATGAAGAAGCCGAAACTCCCCCGCCCGCCGCCGATACGCTGCCCTTATTGACCGCTACCGTGGACGGACGCACCGAGCAGATTCCAGTGGAAGATCTCAGCAATCCAATGGTGCTGATCGAAACCACGCGCGGCGGCATGTTGTTTGAACTCTTTCCGCGCGAAGCGCCAGAGACCGTAGCCAACTTCCTCGGCCTCGCCGACGGCAGCAAGCCCTGGATCGACCCTTACACCCAAAACGAAGAACGGCGGCCTTTTTATGACGGCCTCACGTTTTACCGCGTCGTGAACGGCGCCTTGATTCAAGGCGGCAGCCCCACCGGCGACGCGCAGGGTTATCCGGGTTATTTTTTGCCCGATGAAATCAACGCCGCCAGCCTGGGGCTCGACCGCATGAGCGTACTCGACGCCCAAGGCGCACCCAGCCCGGTGCTCGGCGTTCGTGATCAACAAGATTTTCAAGAAATGGTGCTCAAACCGCTCTACGACTCGCTCAACATCAACTCCAGCGCGCAACTACAAGCGCGTTTAGGCGAAGCCGATCAAAAACTGCGCGCGCTCAGCGTGCAACAATTATTCGAATTACGCGGCTACCGTTACCGCAACGACCTGCTCTCCCGCGCGCCAGTGCGCGGCGTGATCGCGATGGCGAGCAATGAACCCAACCAAAACGGCTCACAATTTTTCATCACCCTCACCGACGCCGATTGGCTCTTAGGCCGCCACACCGTATTCGGCAAAATCCGCGCCGGCCTCGACGTACTCGACGCCATCGGCCGCGCCCGCGTCAACGCCGAAGGCCGCCCACAGCCGGATGTGACGATTTTGTCGATTCGGGTGTTGCCGCGCTGAGGCTCACTTTGCCATGCCGTGCCGCCAGACGGTGAACGGAAGAATTATGATTCAAGCACCGCTCAATGCCCGCCCTCCCGCAGGCAGGCACGGAGACAAGGAGCGTAAGTTTTTTGCGCTCAGTGATACGACCCCGCGATTCCGCGAATCTGTTGCGGGTCTTCCACTTTAATTGCAATCCCGTCGACATAAGCCGCGGACCACGAAAATGCCGTTAGCCGCCGCCCGCCTTTTGCACTTACTACCGCATTGGCTCCAATCTTTCTGGCTTCGTCAGCGAGCAGAGGATAGAGGCTTTCAACTCGATCATATCCGACCTTCGCATCGGCTTGGACTGACCCCATGATTGTGTACTGAAGATCCGCCGGCGCCGCCTCTTGTGAGACAAAGACCGTGCCCGCCCATGCCTCGGAGCCGGAGGATACCGCGATTGATGTAGACGTTGTCGCGCACGAAACCAGCAATAGCGCGGCACAAAAAATTCCAATTTTATTAACAATCATTTGCTTCTTTTCCCTCATTTTTTTGGCCCGCATGAATGCGCGCCATGTTGACTAACTGAACTGAATTTTATTTTTAGATACCTCAACATGTCCACTACAATTACAAAATTTCCGTATTGCCATTCCAGCGCTTGGCATCGCTACGACCCGCCCAGCCCGCCGTTCTCATTCGCTTGCCTTACCTATCAAACCGCTTCAATCCTTCTCCACCGTATAACTCAAATCCACGCTCTGGCTAGCGCCGGTTTTACTTCCAAACGTAAACGACCGTGAGCAGGTAGCGTAATGAAGCGACCATCACGGGCAATTGGTTACTGGCATTCTATTTCAAGCCATTTCACGCCTTGCCAATCAGCTCCCCATCCATCAGTTCCACCTTGCGCGAAGCGCGCCGCGCGAAACGTGCGTCGTGGGTGACCATGCAAATGGTGCGGCCTTCGGCGTTGAGCGCGTCGAGTAGATCCATGATCGCCGCGCCGTTGAAGGTGTCAAGATTGCCCGTGGGTTCATCAGCCAGCAGAATCGAGGGATTGTTGACGATGCCACGCGCTACCGCCACGCGCTGTTGCTGACCGCCGGAAAGTTGGGAAGGATGGTGATCGGCGCGGTGTTCCATGTGCACCTTGCGCAGCTTGTCCATCACTACCTCGCGCCGCGCCTGCTTCGGCATCTTGCCGTATACCAGCGGCAATTCCACGTTCTCGAACACCGTCATATCGCCAATCAAATTGAACGATTGGAACACAAAGCCGATTTCCTTGTTGCGCAAGGCGGCGCGCTGATAGGCATCGAGCCCCGCCGCCTCGTGCCCGTTCAAGAGATAAGTACCGCCGGTGGGGCTGTCGAGCAGGCCGATGATCGAGAGCAACGTCGATTTACCGCAGCCCGAGGGGCCGGAGATGGATACGTACTCGCCTTCTTGAATCGTCAGTGAAATATCGCTCACCGCGCGGGTTTCGATGCTGTCGGTCAAAAAATGGCGGCTGATGTTCCGCAGCTTGATCAGTGGCGTTGCCGGCGTATTCATTGATTCCCCCTTTTGATTATTCATGATGAAGCGCCGTAACGGGATCGAGCCTGCTCGCGCGGATGGCTGGCAGGTAGATGGCGGCCAGCACCGTGAGGCTGAGCGACAGCGCGCTGACGCAATACGCCAGCGCGTCGAAACCCGTACTCTGGTACAGCAGCGGCGCCAACAGCGGCGCCAGCACCAGCATCAGCGCCAGGCCCAGCAGCAGACCTATCGCGTAAGTCCGCAGCCCGTCGACGAGGAACAAACGCAGGATGTTGCCGGGAGTCGCGCCCATCGCCAGATGAATGCCGATTTCGCGCCGGCGGGAATTGATGTTGTAGGAGACGACGCCGATGACGCCGGAGAAGGTGACGATCAGCGCCAACGCGCCGAATACGGTAATGGCGATGGCGCGCAGCCGCGCT
>JAITMI010000081.1 GCA_031277435.1 Pseudomonadales bacterium | reverse complement strand
TGCCCGCGCTTTCGCGGCTGCCCATCGCTCGCATCGACGATGCCATCAGTGATTTCGGCGACACGGCGGCGGCCATCGAACAGTGCGATTTGGTCATCAGTGTTGATACCGCCGTCGCGCATCTGGCCGGCGCGCTGGGCAAACCTCTGTGGCTACTGCTGCCTTTTATCGCTGATTGGCGCTGGTTGTTGGATAGAAACGACAGCCCTTGGTATCCAACGGCCCGGCTGTTCCGGCAACGGCGGCGGGGCGATTGGGACGGCGTCATCGCCAAAGTGGCGGAGGAACTATTGGCTTGGCGCGGCGGGCTTGGCTAAACCTCCTTTCCCCTATGCTAACCCTCCACCCCGCAAACGGAGGAGGGAACCGTCCGCTTAAACATGGCCGTATGCTCGAAGCACTTGCCGTTTATGATGAGACGCTTGTTATCGCGCCGGATCAGGCGTGGATGCACTGTAATCGAGCCATTGTGTTGAGTGGTCTGAATCATCAAACGGAGGTAAACAAAATTCGTAGGGGCAGGCCGGTCGAGACGATAGGGGGCAAGCAATCGAGCTTGTTTTTTGGATTGTTTGCGCATAATTTATGCGCACTGAGCCTGAAGGAGACTAATGCCATGCAAGTCCGCGACAACCAAGCCGCCTATACCGCCAGCGCCAAGCGCGCGGCCAACCTTAGCGTCAACGCCGAATTGCTGGAACAGGCCAAGGCGCTACGCATCAATTTGTCGGCTACCTTGGAGCAAGCCCTGGCCGCCGAAGTACGCGCACGGCGGCGGCAACAGTGGCTGGAGGAAAACCGGGAAGCCATCGCGGCGTATAACGAGCATGTACGTGAGCACGGTATCTGGAGCGACGGATTACGTGGGTTCTGAGGGAGGAATACCCGATGCGCCAGTTCGTGGTTTACGCCAACCTGGGAAGCAGCCGCAAGCTCTATCCAATGCTGCTGAATATTCAAAGCGACCTGATCGCCGAAACCGAAACGCGGCTTGCCGTGCCGTTGTTTCCGTTACAGCGAGGGCGCAATCCAGCCATCGCGAAGCTGTCCCCGGTCATTGCGGTGAATGGCGCTGACTACACTCTGATGATGCCCTTGATGGCCGGAGTCGCCACCAATCAACTGGGTAAAGCCGTCGCCGACCTTTCCCACGAACGCGCCACCATTCTGGGGGCGCTGGATTTGCTTATCAGTGGAATATAAACCGCTTGGTTAAAGACTCAGCCCGCCAGGGAAAAGGGAGAGAAAAACCCCGGCGGGCTGAGGTACAACGAACGCTTAAAAATTCACATTGACGCTCAAATTGTAGCGGCGGCCAAATTCATCGTACTGGCCGCTGAGGCCGCCTTGCGCGCCGGTGGTGCCGCCGGGGACGATGGGCGGGTTGCGGTCGAACAGGTTTTGGACTGACAGGCCCGTGGTCCAGGTGGCGCCGGAATCGAGCTCGCCGCGGTAATTGAGCTGACCGTTCCAGGTGGTGAACGAGGGCAGCCAGTTGTCATCCACTTGCACGCCTTCTTCCCAGGTGCGGTTCAATTTACCGGCGCTGGTGAAACGCCCTTGTAGTTGCACCGAATATGGCCCAAGGCTGTAGCCGGACGTCAGCGTGGCGGTGAAATCCGGCAGCGTGGCGGGGCCGGTCAGGTCGGTGACGATGCCGTTGGCGTTGATGTCTTTTCGTTCCAATAAATAACCGCCCAATATACGCACGTTAATGCTTTCGTCCTGATCGCTGAAGAAATCCGGCTCCATGCGGTAGGCCAGTTCGATGTCAACGCCTTTCACCGTGGCTTGGTCCTGGTTGAAAAAGCGGCGGAATACCCGCGCGATTTCGCCCGTGACGGGCGGGTCGCGGACGATGTTGTCGCACTGCTCGGTATCGCCGGCGAAACAGCGGTCCACCACGTCCTGCGCGGCAATTTGCTGGATCGACCCGGCGATGTCCACGCTGTACCAATCGGTAGAAATTGACAAACCGTCGAGCCAGGCCCAGGTGGGTTGGAATACCAGGCCCACCACCGTGGTATCGGCGACTTCCGGCGCCAGATCCGGATTGCCCGAGGCCACCACGGTGATTGAGGTGGTCACGTCGCCGCGCTCTGGATCCCGCACGTTGCCGCCGCCGCCTTGCGAATCGAAGCGTTCGGAGAACGAAGCCTCGCGCACGTCGCGCGATTGAGTGGCGCGCAGGCGCAAGCCGTCGATGAGCTGCGCGTCGATGCCGATTTTCCAACTGTTGGAGCGCCCGCTGAGGTTGTAATCGGATTGGCGGAAGGCCAGCGAACTGCTGATGCGCTGCGCCTCGGAGGCGGATTGCCACAGCGGCAATTGCCATTCGGTGAACCATTCCCACACGCTGTAATCGCCAAACACGTAAGGCACGGCGGCGAACTGATGCAGGTAGGGGCTGCCGCCGGTGTAGCCGGGCGATATGCCGCGAATGCCGAGTTCCGGCGCGTTGAGCGGCGGGCCGAGCATGTCGATGTCGATGGGAAAGCCCTCGTCGATGAAGCTGGATTGACGCCAGGTCAAGCCGAAGGCCGCCGCGACGGGGCCGTAACCCCAGCCGTCGAACACTTCGCCGGTGAGCACGGTTTCGGCGAAATCCTGTTCCACAATGCCGATTGACCATTTGTCGGTGCCGATGTAGTCGATAGCTTCTTGACTGATATTCCCAAAACCCATCACGTTGAAGGGCACGCAATCGCGCACGGTGTTGTCGAGGCCAATCGGCGATTGCAGCGGCCCCGGATTGGGGTTGGCGCGGGTTACCGAATTCAACATGCCCGAGGCCAGCCCGGCTTCGCGCAATTGCTCCACCGTGGGGTTGAACACTTGCACGCGGCAGACGATGTTGCCGGTGACCGGATGGCGCACCGCGTCCATGGCGAGAAACATGCGGTCCACGCGCAGCATGTTTTCCACGCTGGATCTGCGTTCGGTTTTGCCGGTGGAATAACTGCCCGAGAGGTTCCAGGCATTGGGCAGCTCCCAGTCGAAACCGGCGGTCCAGGTTTTGCTGTTGAAGATGTTGCGGTCCTTCTGGTCGATGCCCATGTCGGCCTCGTGCAGGAAGGCGCCGTTGCGCGCCAGGATGAATTCGCTGCGGCCCGCCGCTTGCAGGGTTTGGCGCACGAATTCTGGAACGTACACGTTATCAATGGCGATGCGCGGCGCCCAGGTGCCGGTGAGGTTGATGCCGAGCGTGTCGGCGCGGGTGGAATTATTGTTCGATTCCGAGACGCCGGCCACCAATTGCACGTAGGCCGACAAGCTGTCGGTGATGTCGTATTTGGCCGACAGAAAACTGGAACGTCCGATCACTTCAGCGCCGCTGACGGGCCCCGAATAGGCGCGGTTGGCCAACTCCGCCAGCGGGCCGCCCGAGGTGCTGTTGGTGGTGCCGTTGCCGCCAATCGAACTGATGTCGCCGAGTATCATCGGCGCTACCTCGGTGCCTTCGCGGTTAAACACCATGCGGTCCAAAATAGTGCCGGTGCCGCTGATGATGCCGTAGACGTGGGCGTCGGTCGGCGCGATGTTGGGCAAGGTCAAGCGCTGCGGCCCCGCTTCGCAATAGACGTTGGCGACGCAGCCGGCGGCGACCCAGGCCGGGTTGGTGACATGGCCCCAGCGGCGGAACCATTCCGGGTTGAGGTCTAGCGGATCGCGGTCGATCTGTTCGATGAAGCGGGTTTCAAAGGAGCCGATGAGGCTGAGGCGGTCATCGAAGAACTGTTTGCCGCCAGCGATACTGGCGTTCCAGCGAAAGCCATCGCCGAATTCAGTAATGCCGGAACCCGCCGAGGCTTTCAGCCCTTGAAAATCGCGGTCAAGAATGAAGTTGGTCACCCCGCCGAGCGCATCGGCGCCGTAAGCGGCGGAAGCGCCGCCGGTGACCACGTCCACCGTGCGCACCAAGGCGGTGGGCAAAGTATCCACGTTGACCGGGCCGCGTTTGTCAGCCGGCGCCAGGCGCGCGCCATCGAGCAAAACCAGCGTGCGGTTGGTGCCCAGGCTGCGCATGTTGAGGAAGCTGGCGCCAGCGTCGCCAGACAGCGCCAGGCCGCCGCGCTGCGCGCTTTGGGTAGCGAAGAATTGTGGCAGGGCGTCGAGCTGTTCGGCGATGGTGGCGCCGGGGTCGAAGCTGGCCAATTCGTCCGGCGTCAGCGCGGTGACGGGGGTAGGTTCGGCCCTGCCGTCGGTGAGGCGGATGCGCGAACCGGTAACGGTGATTTCCTCCAAGGCCGCTTCAGCCGTGAAGCCGGGCGCCGGCAAGGCCAGCGCGGCGCTGATGACGGTGATGGACCAGGCGAGCGTTTTCTTACTTGTTCTACGGTGTAAGTGTTGCATCGTGCTCCCTCTCTTGTGCTGGTTGTTGTAGGTGCGCCAAGCCGCGCGGCAACCGCGTGGCTGCATGGCCACAGGAAGGGAGAACGATGAGTTTAGAATTGAAAAAGAGAAATTCCGGGGCTGGGGCGCGCCCTGGATCATTATTCTTTTTGTCAACTTGCGCCAGGCAGCTTCAAGTCATACAGCGGTTTGAGCTCAGCATGGCCGCACCGGTTTTCCCTCGCGGCTGAAGATAGAGAGGAAAATGAGATGGGTCAATCGGCATTCTTAGTAAGGCTCAGCCTGCTGGGGAGAGGGTGGGAAGCGCGGAAAAAACATTCAACCATCTGGAAATCAATATGA
>JAITMI010000072.1 GCA_031277435.1 Pseudomonadales bacterium | reverse complement strand
GAAAATCACCATGACCGATGCCATTATTACTTACGTCCGTGTAAGCTGTGGCATGAATGACGATGCACAAGGTCTTGAAATTGTTTCATTTTCATTCAGCAAGTTCAGAAAAGAATACTTTGTACAAAACGCGCAAGGTGGTAATGGCGGCACTATCACGGCAAGTTTCGACATTAGAGCTAATACAGAAGTGTAGGCCATTGACCATTGCTCGTATGATCCTCTAGCTGCCAATATAAAAAGGCTTTGACCGTAAAGAACAGCTAGATTTTATCCGCGCCATACAGGCGCGACGGGAAGAAATCGAGAGGGCTTGGCATGAACACTTCGGCGGCTAAAGCAGTTCGCTTTGACGATTACACGATGTGGGTTGATCTCGTGGACGGTCGCACGCTTGGCGTTCCCTTGGCATGGTTTCCACGTCTGTTGCACGCCACCGCGGCGCAGCGCGCCGCCTGCGACATTGGCCGTTATGGTCTGCATTGGGAAGCCATCGACGAAGATATTTCCATCGCGGGACTACTCGCGGGCCGTGGCGACATGAGCAAGCCGCCAGTGCAGGCCGCCTGACGATCCGCCTCTCTCTCCTTTTTGCATTTATTCCAAGCCGCGGCATCCCCAAACAGCCTTATGTCTCGCTTCCTTCTCGCCATATTCAGCCTGTTCCTCTTGCCCTCCACGCTCGCCGCGCAGGATATACAAAACGAGGACATACAAAAATTCGAACGGCATTACGAAGGCGTCTTGGGCACCACGCTGGACCTCACCTTTTATGGGCCTGAGCTCGGCGCGCTGGAAGCCGCCGCGGATATCGCGCTGGCTGAAATCGCCCGCCTCGACGCCATCTTCTCCAACTACCGTAGCGACAGCGAAGTGTCGCGCCTCAACCGCGAGCGGCTGATCAGCGGTGCGTCGCCCGAAATGCTGGACATCATCGAGCTTTGCGCGTTGTGGGAACGAGTGTCCCAAAACCGCTTCAGTTGCAAGTTGGGGCGCATCATCGCGATTTGGAATCAGGCGGAACAAACGCAGGAGCTGCCGGATCGCGCGCAACTTTTGGCGCTCGCCGCCGCCACCGCCGGCGCCCAGCCGCAAGCCTTTCGCGGCACGCGCAGTATTTCGCTGCCCGAGCCGGTGGAATTGGAACTGTCCGGCATCGCTACCGGCTACATTCTTGACCAGGTATTCAACCTCTTGCACCAGAAGCTGCCCGAGGCCACGGGCATCAAGCTCGACATCGGCGGCGACGCCATCTACTGGGGCCAGCCGCCGCTCGGCGATGGCTGGCGCGTGGGCATCGCCAACCCATTGACCAGAAGCGACGCTGACCTGCTCGCCACGCTCAGCACTCACAATGGCCGCGCCATCACCGCCAGCGGCCATACCAACCGCGTTAGAAGAATTGCCGGTCAAGAATTCAGCCATATCTTCGACCCCGCCACCGGCTGGCCGGTACAAAACGGTATCGGCGCGGTAGCGGTGGCCAAGAGCGCGGTGACCAGCGATGCCGCCGCCACCGCGATGAGCCTGCAAACGACGGTCGAGGACGCCGCCGCCTGGGCCAGCATTCAGCCCGACCTCGACGCGCTGGCCATTGATGCCAGCGGCCATCAGGCGGTGTCCGATCAATGGAAGGATTTTCTCGCCGAAGAAATCGTGGCGGAAAACGCGCGCGTGCTGACGCTCAACTACACCCTGCCCTCCTTCCAGACACGCGGCGGCTATTCGCGCCCCTATGTCGCCATCTGGATCACCGATACCCGGCAAATGTTGCGCAAAAATCTGCTCCTGCTCGGCGAGGATCAGCGCTGGGCGCGCGAAAACTCGCGCTGGTGGCGCCAGGTAGGCCGCAGCAATCCCGGTCTGCTCGACGGCACCGCCCGCCCCACCCGCGCCCCCGGCGAATACCAGATCGGCTGGGACGGCCTGGACGAAAACGGCAAACCGCTGCCGGCGGGCGAGTACATGCTGCACCTCGAAGCCGCGCGTCAGGACGGCGGCCACAATTACCTAAGCCTGCGCTTCACGCTCGGCGCCGCGCAAACCCTGGAACTGCCGGGCGAGGGAGAACTGGGCAGAATTTTGTTACAAATCCACTAGCTTCACCGCTGCGCGCGGCAACTCAGCCACGCATCACACGCATTTTTAGCCACGGAATTCCACCATGACCGACACCCCCGTTTTGACCGGCCCCGATCTCGACGATTTGCTGGACCGTCTGGAGACCGATCTCGAAGAGGACGCCATGCAAGCCGCCGGCTTGGCCGCCCAGTTGCGGGCGCAGCCTTTGCGCGCTGATTCGCTGGACGCGGTCGAACGGCTGCAAGCCTTGTGGATGCAGGCCGGCGATGCCACCGCCGCGCGCGCGGTGATCGATAACGACGGCGCCCGCGTGCTCGACGCCGCGCCGCCGCCTGAACACGCCACTATCCGCATGACGCTGGCGCTGTGCCGGCTTGCCATCGCCCGCGAGTTGCGCGACGACAGTGCGCTCTGCGCCGAGCTGGAAACGCTGCGCGCCATCGTGCGCGA
>JAITMI010000005.1 GCA_031277435.1 Pseudomonadales bacterium | reverse complement strand
AAGGATAGCTGGTGGCGAGATTGCGCAAGGCGGCTTCGCTTTGGATCGTGACGTAATTTTCGTAGTTATCCACTTCAAATACCGCCTCGGCGCTTTCCACCACGCGCCACACCACTACCGCGGCGATTTCGATGGGGTTGCCGTTGGCGTCGTTGACCTTGAGCTTGCTGCTTTCAAAATTGCGCACGCGCAAGCTGACGGCGGTCTTGGTGTAAAGCGGATTGGCCCAGCGCAGGCCGCTATTGCGATCGCTGCCCACGTAGCGGCCAAAAAGCTGCAATACCTGTGCTTGATTGGGATGTACGTTATAAAAACCGATCAGCAGGAACATGGCGGGGGCTAATGAGGTCGCGCTCGCGATTGTCCATAGCGTCGATGACGACACGGCGAGCGCAAGGCCCAGTATCAGCGCTACCACCAGCAATATGCCCGCAACGGTGAAGCCATTGAAAGAGCGGACGGGAAGTTCTTGGATCATGGATGTGTCTCCGTGTTTATCAGGCATCAATATGATATCTAATTGATATCTATTTCCGTCAAGCCTTATTTTCAGGGCACGGCGAAAACCCCAGAAAACACGGTTTTCCGTTATTTTTCAGATAGAGGGGAGTTTCGTTACAGCGCGCCCAAAGACTCAGGGCGCGCCGCCATCGGGCACCATCAGCTCCTGGCCGGGGAAAATCAGGTCGCTGTTGAGCTTGTTGAGGGCCAGGATGCGCTGGGGCGTGGTGCGGAATTGGCTGGCGATGCGCGACAGCGTGTCGCCGGAACGTACCGCGTAGCGCGCGGTGCTGGCGGCGGGGGTGGCGTTGCCGGGCAGTTGCAAAGTCTGGCCGACATTGATCAGGTCGCTGGTCAAATTGTTCGCGCTCTTGAGCGCGCTGGTGGAGATGCTGTAGCGCTGCGCGATGGTGGACAGCGTATCGCCGCGCGCCACCGTTACCTGCCCCGACACCGGCGCGCTCTGGCGCGGGTTGCTGTCGGTATTGACCACCAGGGTCGGCACGCGGCCATCCTGGCTGGGCAGAATGATGGTCTGCCCTATCTTCAATTGATTACGGTTGTTCAGCTGGTTGATCGTCGCCAGTTCGGCCACGGTGGTGCTGTAGCGCGAGGCGATGCCGGACAGCGTATCGCCGGAACGTACCACGTAACTCGGGTCGGCTTTTTGCGCCGCATAAAACTCGGTGGCGGGAATTGTGTTCAGCCGGCTTACCAGGCTGCCACTGAAACTGCGCCGGTCGATCTTGAGCCGGTAACCTCTGGGGATGCGCTTGCCGTTGCTCCAGATCGTAGGCAAGAGCGCCGGATTGTCGCGGCGCAGATCGTCGATGCTCACCTCAAGCGCCCGCGCCAGCGTGGCGGGTTCGATGAAGCCATCCAATACCACTTCGTTGAACGAGGGCGCCGAGTCGAGCGTCAAGGGGCCAAAATAGCGTTCGGCATTGCGTTCCACATCCAGCACCGCCAAAAATTGCGCGTAGAAATTGCGCGAGGCGAAACCAAAACGCGGCCCTTTGTATTCGGCCACGATGCGGCCAATGTCCTTGGTGCCGGTGTCGCGCGCGGCGCGCATCATGCCATTGGCGCCATGATTGTAGGCGGTGAGCGCCAAGGGCCAGGTGCCGAGGTCGGCGTAGTTGTCCCGCAACAGCGCCAGCGCGCCGTTGGTGGCTTTGTAGGGGTCGAGGCGTTCATCGACGTAAGCGTCCACCCGCATGTAACGCTGCGCGGTTTCGCGCATGAACTGCCACATGCCGGTGGCCGCCACGCTGGAAAGCGCGCCCGGATGGAACGAAGATTCGACATGCGGCAGCGCCGCCAGTTCGAGCGGCAGGCCCATTTCACGCAGCGTGTTTTCAATGTGCGGGCGATAAGCGCCGGAGCGGATCATGCCTTCGCGGAAGCGATCCGACTGCCCAAGCTGCCAGCGCACGTTGGCGATGGCCTGCTGGAACGTGGCGTTCGAGGCATCGCTGCCCCAGAGTTGCAGAATCCGGCGCTGCTCATCGCTGAGCCCCTCGCGCTTGCCCGAGGCCAGCACTCTGAGGTCGGCGACGATCTGATTACGGCGGGTTTCGATGCCTTTGGTGTTGCGCGGCAGCTTGTCGTAGACCACGTCAAGATTGACGGAATCGTGCAGAAAACCGCTTTGCGTGTCGGCCTCGGTATAGACGCGCTTCCAGAAGTTGACCGCCGGACGCAAATTGTCGGGAAGCGGAAAATCTTCCGGGGCCGCCAACAGCGCCGGTGCCAACAACAGGCACAGCAAAAAACCAACTAAGCGTATCCGCAATGCGGCTATTTTTTTAGTCATGATTAGAGAGGGGCTTCGTCAACTAGGGCCGTAGCCTAATGTGCTCTATCGTCCGATACAAGCCCCCCAGCGGCAAGTTCCCGCGCCCAGGCTTCAAACGCCCCGTTGCCGCGCCCGCCGTGCTTGGTTATCGTGCGACTCTTTTCCCTGATTTTTTCGCGGAGCATTCCATGGCGCTCGACCTGGTAGACCTTTTCCCCAAAACCGTTGGCGTATCGCAATTGCAGAGCTTGACGCCCGAAGTAATCGCCAAGGCAAAGGAGCTGATCGACATCGGCTCCGACTACCACATCCCCGGCGACGGCGGCTTCACCCACGAACAGCAATTGCTGAACAAGGCGGTTTTCCGCGAGGTGAAACAGGAAATTCTTGGCCTGTGCCGCGAATTCGCCGACGCGCATTCGCACATCGTCGAAGACATCGCCATCTGCAATTCCTGGGGCAACGTGGTGAACCACGGCGACATCATCCGCCACCACAGCCACACCAATTCCTACATCAGCGGCTCGTTTTATTTGACTGAAGGGTCTGCATTCAACATCATCAATGACGAATTCCACCTACAGTTCGGCTTCTCCCCCGCCATCCGCGGCGCCGACCAGAACTATCGTTCCATGGAATCCTTCAACATCAACCCCAAGCCGGGCCGCATCGTGCTGTTCCCTTCCAATCTGCGCCACATGGTC
>JAITMI010000384.1 GCA_031277435.1 Pseudomonadales bacterium | reverse complement strand
GTGGACAAGTTCCTGGTGGAACTGCAAACCCAGCTCGACGACAAAAAAGTGCTGCTGCACGTCGAAGACGAAGCAGTAGATTGGTTCGTCACCCACGGCTACGACAAAGCCATGGGCGCGCGCCCCATGCTGCGCCTGGTACAAACCAAGATCAAACGCCCCCTCGCCGAGGACATTCTGTTCGGCAAACTCGTCAACGGCGGCGACGTACATGTCACCGTGGAGAACGATGACATCAAACTCGATATCAGCCCCGCGCCCCAGAGCGGCAAGCAGGTTGCCGGGGATGAGGAGCGGGATGAGGAGAATTTGGATGTTTGAAACGATTGCCAGGAGCGACCGCCGGTCGCCCCTGCAAACTGTTCTTACTGCGTGTAATGCTCCAACAAAAACTGCTGCGCACTACGCGGTTTGCTCTGGCCGGGCGTGCTGTGGCGGTAGCTGCCGTCGCTTTGCAGAATCCAGCTTTGGGTGTTGTCGGCAAGGTAGTTGAGCAAGCCTTCTTCCAGCACTTTTTTGCGCGTGCGTTTGTCCTCGAAGGGAAAGCATATTTCGATGCGGCGGAAAAAGTTGCGGTCCATCCAGTCGGCGCTGGCGCCGTAAAGCAGGTAGTCGCCGTCGTTGTGGAAGTAATAAAGACGAGTGTGTTCCAAAAAGCGGCCTACGATCGAGCGCACCTGGATGTTGTCGGAAACGCCTTTGATGCCGGGCCGTAGGCAACAAATGCCGCGCACGATCAAATCCACTCGCACGCCAGCGCAGGAAGCACGGTATAAGGCTTCGATGATGGAAGGCTCCACCAGCGCGTTCATCTTGGCGATGATGCGCGCGGGTTTGCCTTTGAGGGCGTTATCGGTTTCACGCGCGATCAATTCCAGCATGGTTTTGTGCAGCGTAAATGGTGCTTCGAGCAGTTTTTTCAATTTGCCCGGCTTGCCCATGGCGGTGAGCTGCTGAAACACTTTTTGCACGTCTTCGGTCAGCGCCGTGTCGCTGGTGATGAGGCCGTAATCGGTGTACAGGCGCGCGGTGCCAGCGTGATAGTTGCCGGTGCCCAGATGCACGTAGCGTTTGAGGTATTTGCCTTCGCGGCGCACGATTAACAGCATTTTGGCGTGCGTCTTGTAACCCACCACGCCGTAGGAGACGTGCGCGCCGGCCAGTTGCAATTCGGTGGCGAGTTCGATGTTTTCCTCTTCATCGAAACGCGCCAATAACTCGACTACTACCGTTACTTCCTTGCCTGCCTTGGCGGCTTCGATCAAGGCGTTCACCACGCTGGAATCATCGCCGGTGCGGTACAGCGTTTGCTTGATGACCAGCACGTCGGGATCGGCGGCGGCCTGGCGGATCAAATCCACCACGGTGTTGAAGGATTGGAACGGCAGGTGCAAAAGTATGTCGTCCTTGCGGATGGTATCGAACAAATCGCTGGATTTACTGACGCGCGCGTTCACCGCCGGAGCGAAGGGCGGATAACGCAGGCTGCTTTCCTCCACCGCATCACGAATGACCAAGAGGCGATGCAGATTCACCGGGCCGTCCACCTGGTACACATCCTCGTGCTGCAAATTGAACTTGCGCAAGAGGAATTCGACCATGTCTTGCGTGCAATCTTTTTGTACTTCCAGACGCACCGCGCTGGCGAAGCGGCGCGTGGGCAATTTACCTTCGATGGCGTGCAAAAGGTCGCCGGCTTCTTCTTCTTGCACGGTGAGGTCGGCGTTGCGGGTTACGCGGAATTGATAACAGCCGGTTACCTTCATGCCAGGGAAAAGATCGCCCGCGTGGCGATAAATCACCGACGACAACAGCACGAAATCATAATTGTGCGAGGCGCAGGAACTTGGCAACTGAATCAGCCGCGGCAGCGCGCGCGGCGCCTGCACGATGGCCACGGCGGAATTGCGGCCAAAGGCGTCCTTGCCTTCCAGCGAGACGATGAAGTTGAGGCTCTTGTTGAGCACCTGCGGAAACGGATGCGCCGGGTCTAGCCCCACCGGGCTGAGCACCGGCAACAGCTCGCGGTTGAAGTAGTTTTTGATCCAGTCGTTCTGTTTCTGGTTCCACTGCGTGCTGAGCAGAATGTGAATGCCAGCGCGCGCCAAAGCGGGCAAGAGCTGTTCGTTAAGTACTTGATATTGCGCGTCCACCAATTGATGCGCGATCTGGCTGATGCGGTGTAACTGTTCGGAGGAGCTGAGACCGTCGGGGCCGCGCTGGCCCGAGCCGTATTCCACTTGCTGCTTGAGGCCCGCTACGCGAATTTCAAAAAATTCGTCCATGTTGGAACTGGCGATGCACAGATAGAACAGCCGTTCCAAGAGTGGTGTTTGCACCTCCTGTGCTTGCGCCAATACCCGGCGGTTGAATTCCAGGAGGCTTAGCTCCCGGTTGAGGTAGTACTCGGGTTTACGTAAATTGGGTTCGGTTTTTGTGCTCATGTTGGTCCGTCAGCGGTGAGAACGAGCGCGGGGTTGTCGATTATCAAGAGATAACCTTCGTGTTTGCGCGGTTTGGTGATGCGTACTGATTTCAATTTGCCTTTGTAGAGACGGCGGCAGCGGCGCGCCAGTTTCAAGAACGGCGGCCGGCCAGGGTCGGCGATGATGATGCGTTTGACCCCGGCATCGAGCGCGTTGGCGATCAGCGTGTGCAGGGGTTCCACCAGTTCATCCCAAAAACAGATGTCGCCGCCCACGATCATGTCCTGTTTCGCCAATAGCGCCGGTTTGAGATTTTCAAAACGGCTGGCCTTGGTTTTTACCTTTACTTTATTGCGTTCAGCGTGCAATTCCAGCAAGGGAAATACATTCTTGTCGGCATCGACGCCCAGCGTGCGCGCGTGAAAATTCTTGGTGCAATACATGCTCAACAGCCCCCAGCCGCAGCCGATTTCCATGATGCGTGTTTTAGGAGCGGGCGGGTTGGCGTCCAGATAATCCATGATGAAATAACTGGAAAACCACACCTTGTCGCCATGAATTTCCGGCGCTCCAGCTTTGGCCAGCATTTTTTGAATGCGCGGATGTTTTGGGGGGTAGATGTCGAGGCCACGGATGTTCTGAATGGAAGCGCTGGGAAGTTTGCTCACGTTGAAAGCCGCCTAAAAATACTGGAACTTGTTTAAGGGATTATAAAGAAAATTCGTGCGCGCGTTGAGGCGTGGTAGCCACAAAACACGCTGTAGGGCTCGCGCCGCAACACCTGACTGAACAGTTTGCCTTGCGCCAATTGCGTTTCGATGGTGGCGCCGTCCGTAACTTGCTGTTGTGATCGCAACACGGCGCCTTTGTCATCACGAGTGATGCTGTAGCCGCGCGCGAGAGTGCCCAAAGGGCTGACGCTGTGCAGCGCCTGACTTTGCGCCGCGACTTGCTGCCGCCCATAACGCAAGCGATGCAGCATGGCGCGCCGCAAGCGTTGCAGGCTTTGCCGTAAATTTTCTTGTTGCCGCGCGATGCGCTGAGCGGGCGCTTGCTGCCCGTGGCGCAGCAAAGCCAGTTGCAAACGCCGCTGTAAAACGCCGTGCCGCGCCAATAGCGCGCGGCGCAGGCGCAATTCGAGTTCATCGAGGCGCTGCGCCTGTTGCTGCAAACGCCGCCCCGGATGGCGCAAATGCCGGCCCAGCGCCGCAAGCTGCCGCTGTGCCTGCGCGAGTTTGGCATTGCAAAGCGTGCGCAAACGCGCTTGCCAGGTACGCAAAAGCTGCCGGTAATCGTCTTGATGCGGGCTCAATAATTCCGCCGCCGCCGAGGGCGTGGGCGCGCGCAAATCGGCCACGAAATCGGCGATACTGAAATCCACTTCATGCCCCACCGCGCTCACCACCGGCAAGCGCGAGGCGGCGATGGCGCGCGCCAGCGTTTCGTCGTTGAAACTCCACAAATCTTCCAGCGAACCGCCGCCGCGCGTCAGCAAAATCACATCCACATCGGCAAGGCAGCCTTGCTGGCGATTGACCCGCTCAAGCGCCGCCGTCAGTTCAGCGGCGGAACTTTGCCCTTGCACCTGCACCGGCACGATGGTGACCAAAGTGGCGGGAAAACGGCGCCGCAGCACGCTGAGCACGTCGCGGATCGCGGCGCCGGTGGGCGAAGTAATCACCGCGATGTGGCGCGGCAGCGAGGGCAGGGGGCGTTTACGCTCGGGCGCGAACAAGCCTTCCTGCTGCAATTTTTGCTTGAGCAGTTCAAATGCGCGGCGCAGCGCGCCAGCGCCGGTTTCCTCCAAGGATTCAACGATGAGCTGATAGTCGCCGCGCCCTTCGTACAAACTCAGGCGCGCCTTCACCAGCACCTGCATCCCATCGCGCGGCCGCAAGCGCACGAACATATTGCGGTTGCGAAACATGGCGCAGCGCACCTGCGCGCCGGCATCCTTCAAGGTGAAATACCAGTGCCCGGAGCCAGGCAGGGCCAGATTGGAAATTTCACCCTCAACCAAAACGGCGGGAAAATGCTCCTCCAACAATTGCCGTGCCAGCCGGTTGAGCTGGGTGACGGACAAGGCGGGGGAATCGGAAACGCCCAAAGGCGGAGTGAAGGCAGGCATGGGGGGATGATAGGCGAGTCTTGGGTTTGGTTATAGGGAGGGGCTTGCTCCAAATGTTTGTCGTAATACAATGTAGCGACATTGTATTTGCAAAAGGAGAGGTGACATGGCTGCACCCGCTGACCAAGTTGTTCAAGCTCGCATCAATGGGCAAGTGAAGGAAGAAGCCGCGGCTGTTCTGGCCGCCATCGGGCTGACCATATCCGACGCCGTGCGCCTGATGCTCACGAAAGTCGCGCGAGAGAAGGCGTTGCCATTTGATCCGCTGGTTCCGAACGAAACGACCATCGCCGCCATGCGGGCCGCGCGCGCTGGTGACTTGGAGCCGGTGACGCTCGAGCAGATCAAGGCCGACATTCAGGCGGCGCAAGCGGAATGAGTAGAAATGTCCTGCAAACGGGGCAGTTCAAGCGCGACCTGAAACGGGAGGCGAAAGGACAACACGCCGCCACAATACTCGCCGATTTGCTGCCGGTGCTGATTGCGCTGGCAACTGATCATCCGCTTGACCCTCGCTACCAAGACCACCCGCTGACTGGCGACTGGAAAGACCACAGAGATTGCCACGTAAAGCCCGATCTCGTGCTGATCTACAGAAAGC
>JAITMI010000304.1 GCA_031277435.1 Pseudomonadales bacterium | reverse complement strand
CGGCTTGACCGGGCCATCCATCCAGAATGACTTACCGTTTGCGCGTGGATGGCCCGGTCAAGCCGGGCCATGACGGAGCAACTGCCGTCCCCGCGCGTTTCCATAGCTGAGCCCCCCATGCACTTCCAACTCCTCCACCAAGACGGCCTGGCGCGGCGCGGGCGCATCAGTTTCGCGCGCGGCGTGGTGGAAACGCCGGCTTTCATGCCGGTGGGCACTTACGGCACGGTGAAAGGCGTGACGCCCGCGCAGGTAGAGGGCAGCGGCGCGCAAATCCTCCTGGGCAATACCTTTCATTTAATGTTGCGGCCCGGCATGGACGTGATCCGCCTGCACGGCGGCTTGCACCGCTTCATGGGCTGGGGCGGGCCGATTCTGACCGATTCGGGCGGTTTTCAGGTGTTCAGCCTGGGAGAAATGCGCAAGATCAGCGAAGAAGGCGTGACTTTCCGCTCACCAGTGGATGGCGCCAAGGTGTTTTTGAGCCCGGAAAGCTCGATGCAGGTGCAGCGCGATCTCGATTCCGACATCGTGATGGCCTTCGACGAATGCACGCCCTACCCGGCGACGCCCGAGCAAGCGCGCGCCTCGATGGAACTGTCGATGCGCTGGGCGCGGCGCTGCAAGATCGCCCACGAAGGCAACGCCAACGCACTGTTCGGCATCGTGCAAGGCGGCATGTATCCAGAGTTGCGGCAAGAATCCCTGCAACAACTAGTGGAAATCGGTTTCGACGGCTATGCGCTGGGCGGTTTGTCGGTGGGCGAGCCGAAAGAAGAAATGCACCTGATCCTTGACCGCATCGCGCCAAAGTTGCCCGCGGATAAACCCCGTTACGTGATGGGCGTCGGCACCCCGCAAGACCTGGTGGACGCGGTGAGCCGCGGCATCGACATGTTCGACTGCGTGCTGCCCACCCGCAATGCGCGCAACGGTTATCTGTTTACCTCCAAAGGGCTGCTCAAGCTGCGCAACAGCCGCTACCGCGAGGATTTACGCCCCCTTGACGAAAATTGCGCCTGCTACACTTGTAAAAACTTCTCCAGGGCCTATTTACAGCACCTGGATCGCTGCAAGGAAATGCTGGGCGCCGTGCTCAACACCATTCATAACCTGCACTACTATCAGTGCTTGATGGCGGGTTTGCGCCAGGCGATAGAAGAAGGTAAATTGCCGGCCTTTGTCAGCCGGTTCAGCGCCGGACAAGCTGAATTGGCGCAGGAATAAGCCCGCGTCCGCGACCCATCTCTCAATAAAAACCTAAAGGTACACTCATGAGTTTCTTCATCAATTCCGCCTACGCGCAAGCCGCTGATGGCGCCGCGCAGCCAACTACGCAGTGGGGCGTGATGGGGTTTTACGCCATTCTTTTGGTGGTTTTCTATTTCTTCTTGATCCGGCCGCAATCGAGGCGCGCCAAGGAACACCGCGCCTTGCTGGCGGCGCTCAAGGTTGGCGACGAAGTGATGAGTAGCGGCGGCCTGTTGGGCCGTATCACCCGTATCGACGACTTCTACATAGCGCTGCAAGTCGCGGAAAACGTCGAGTTGAAATTGCAAAGAAGCGCGATCTCCGCGGTGTTGCCCAAGGGCACGCTGAAATCCATCTAGTTCCGCTGACAGGCCCCCGCCATGCTCAATAAATTTCCGCTGTGGAAGAATCTTTTGATTCTCTTGATGGTGGTGTTATCCGCCATTTACGCCCTGCCGAATTTTTATCCGGACGATCCCGCGGTGCAGATTTCGCACGACAGCGGCCAGGTCGATCAAGCCGCCCTCGACACCGCGCTGCAAGCCCTGCGCGATGACGGCATCGCCTATAAAGAAGCGGCGATCGAAGACGGCGTGGCCTTGATTCGCCTCACCGCGCAGCCCGATCAGACCCGCGCGCAGCAGTTGGTCAACCTGGCCTTGTCGCGCGATTACGTGGTGGCGCTCAACCTGGCGCCGAACACGCCCAAGTGGCTGTTGGCGATTGGCGCCAAGCCGATGTCTTACGGGCTCGACTTGCAAGGCGGCGTGCATTTTCTGATGGAAGTGGATCTGGAACAGGCGATAGCGAAACAGCTCAACGACACCGCCGCCGTGATGCGCAACCTGATGCGCGAGGAACGCATCCGCTACCGTCCGCCGCTCAATGTCGATGCGCAGAATCGCATCGTCTTGCGCTTCGCCGACGCCGAAACCCGCACTGCCGCCAGCGCGCGGCTGCGCACCGAATTCCCCGACCTGCAAACCCGCACCGAACAAGCCGGCCAGGATTTTCTGCTGTATTTCAACATGACTGAAGCCAGCATCCTGCAACTGCAAACCTACGCCGTGCAGCAAAACCTCACCACGCTGCGCTCGCGCGTCAACGAACTCGGGGTAAAAGAACCGAAGATTCAACAATCCGGCATCAACCGCATCGTAATCGAACTGCCGGGCATTCAAGACACCACCCGCGCCAAGGATCTGATCGCCGCCGTGGCCACCTTGCAATTTCATCTGGTGGCCGGCCCCAACACGCTCGCTGGCGACACGGTGGAATATCCTTACAACGGCGTGCCGTACCGGCTCGACGCCAATGTCATCGTTAGCGGCGAAAGCGTCACCAGCGCGCAAACCTCGATCGATCCGCAGACCACGCTGCCACAAGTCAACATCACGCTCGATGCCGCTGGCGCGCGCCGCCTCAACGAAGTCACGCGCGTCAATATCCAGAACAGCATGGCGATCCTGCTCAGCGAAACCAAAACCCGCAACGAAACCGTGCGCGGCGCGGACGGTGAATTGAGCACCGTATCGCGGCCTTACGCTGAAGAACGCTTGATCAGCGTGGCCACGATTCAATCCGCCTTGGGCCGGCAGTTTCGCATCACCGGCCTCGAAGCCAAGGAAGCGGGCGACTTGGCGCTCTTGATCCGCTCTGGCGCCTTGGCGGCGCCGATGCATTTTGTCGAAGAGAGTACAGTCGGCCCCAGCCTGGGCCAGGAAAACATCGAGAACGGCGTCAATTCCGTACTGGCCGGTTTAGCGGCGATCTTCGTGTTCATGATTCTGGTGTATCGCGTGTGCGGCTTCATCGCCAACGTGGCGCTGTTCGCCAACATTTTGATGATCATGGCCTTGATGTCGATCATCGGCGCCACGCTCACCTTGCCCGGCATCGCCGGCATCGTGCTGACGATGGCGGTGGCGGTGGACGCCAACGTGCTGATCTACGCGCGCATCGGCGACGAATTGACGCGCGGCATGAAAGTGGCGCGCGCCATCGACGCCGGTTACGACCGCGCCTTCATCACCATTTTGGATTCCAACCTGACGATCCTGATCGTGGCGGTGATTCTGTACTCGGTCGGCACCGGCCCCATCAAGGGCTTCGCGGTGACCACCGCGGTCGGCATCGTCACCTCGATGGTAACGGCGATTTTGATCTCGCGCGCCATCGTCAACGTCGTCTATGGCAGCGCGGACACCAAATACATTTCCATCGGCATGAAAATGCCGGAAACCGCCAGCGCCTGAATGTAATCGCGGAGAACCGTCGTGAAGGATTTAAGTATTGTCATTCCATTCATGCGTTATCGCCGCTTCGGGCTGGCGATTTCCATCGTATTGATGCTGGGCTCGATCACCGCGCTGGCGGTCAAGGGCCTCAATTTCGCGCTCGATTTCACCGGCGGCACGCAGGTGCAGATCATCTATAACACGGCGCCCGATCTGGAAGTGATCCGCCAGACGCTCGATGAGGCCGGCTTCACCGGCAATGAAGTCGTCGCGATAGGTTCTGACACAACCATTCAAGTAAGCGTGCAAAACCGGACCAGCGATGACGCCACCGATGACGCCACCGAATCCGGCGAAACCGCGCAATACGTCACGCAATTATTGATCGACGCCGCCGGCGGCCAGGCGCGCTCCGGCGGCAGTTCCTTCATCAGTTCACAAGTGGGCGACGATTTGATGGAGCAGGGCGGCTTGGGGATGCTGGTCGCCATCATCATGATGATGAGCTACATCGCGTTTCGTTTTCAGTTCAAATTCGCCTTCGGCGCGGTGTGGTCGATCGTGCACGACGTGTTGTTCACCCTTGGCTTCATGGCAATCACGCAACTGGATTTCGATTTGAACGCGCTGGCCTCGATCCTGGCGATCATCGGCAAGTCGATGAACGACACCGTGGTAGTGGCTGACCGCATCCGCGAAAACTTCCGCCTCTTGCGCAACGCCGACCCCGAACGCATCGTCGATACCTCGCTCAGCCAAACCCTGGTACGTACCACCATCACCGCGGTAACGACCTTGCTGGTGCTGTTCGCGCTGTTCTTCTACGGCGGCCAGGCGCTTTACGGCTTCTCACTGGTGTTGATCGTCGGCTCCTTCATCGGCCTCTACTCCTCAATCTACGTCGCCTCCGGCACCCTGCTGTTTCTGACCCTGTCCAAGGAAGACATGGCCCCCCCCGAAAAACGCGACGCGGAGCTTGAGGCGATTCCTTGAACTCTTTTGCGGGGGCGGGCTTGCCCCGTACGCGGTTTCTTCCGCGACAGTTGCGCCTGGGCTCAATCAGCTTATGACTGAGCACGTATTTCGTTGAGTAATTCCGGATGTTTGTTGAGTAGCCGTAGTAGCAGCACGG
This sequence comes from Pseudomonadales bacterium, assembly GCA_031277435.1. Taxonomy (GTDB): domain Bacteria; phylum Pseudomonadota; class Gammaproteobacteria; order Pseudomonadales; family Pseudohongiellaceae; genus CAILUG01. Next base: position 755 of record JAITMI010000304.1, on the reverse strand, counting down.
TGGATTTATGCGGCTGGGTTTTACCGCGCTCGTATTCGGAAAATGCTGACGCGCCGCCGCCGAACAAGCGTCCGGCTTCGGCTTGGGTCAATTTCAGTTTTCTGCGGGTGTTACGCAGTTTTTCCGCCGCGTGGGCTTTGGCTTTGGCTGCCGCCGCATCCATCGCCGCGCTGACGCGAGCGGCGCTGCCCGTGCCGGGAGCGTATTCAATTTCTCCGCAGATTGGGCAGTGCCAGCCTGCGATATTTTCCGCTAGGTAGGGTTCGCCAAAGATCTCGCCAGTACTGGTTTTCTCGCCATATTCCAGCAGAGTGCCATCATCACACTGTAAGCAGAACCGTTTTTCTTTTGCCATTTCACTTCTCCTTGAACTGAATCACGACCGCATCATGGCGTAAGGTAAGTTTGATGTAAGCCGTGCGGCCATTGGGGCAGGTCGCGTGGTAGACGTCCTGCCAGACTTTATGGTCTTGATACGTGGTCATGCTTTTGTAAAACATCTGTCGCGCCAACCCCAGTACGACAAGCAGCGCATCGGTATCGCTGAGCCCCAGGCGTTTGTAGCCGAATTGGGCTGTACGCGTGAAAGCTTCAGTGCCGAGCGCCGTCACCACCGCCTTGATGGCTTCCAGCTTGTAGTGGGGCGTATATTTTTCCATGTGGTGAATTCTATGGAATCCATAAGTGGAATCAAGCGCGCGGTGATTTTGCCGATTCACGCATAACAAAAAACCCGCCAACTCCCAACAAAGCCC
>JAITMI010000205.1 GCA_031277435.1 Pseudomonadales bacterium | reverse complement strand
AAGGACAATACAAGTGGCCGATTTATGTAGGCAAGGCGGTTCCACCAGGCGCGAGAAAAGGCGGCTTTGGCTTGGGAGAAAATCCAGGACAAGCGCTATATAACAGGCTTGCCGAACATGCCAAATCCATTGAGCAAGCGCAAAACTTGGAACTTTCTGATTTTTTTTGCCGCTTTCTCGTGGTCGAGGATATTTGGATACCGCTCGCCGAATCACTCTTGATTGAAATGTATAAGCCATTATGGAATCGAAAAATAGATGGCTTCGGTAACCATGATCCAGGAAGCGGGCGCCATAATCAGAGGCGATCTAATTGGGATATTTTGCATCCTGGGCGGCCCTGGGCGGAAAAACTTCAGCTTCCCACCGATGGAGCCTTTGATGGAGTTAAAGAGGCGGTGCAGGCTTATATCATCAGCGTGGCTCCTGAATTGGGCCTTGATGAATGAAGCCGCCAATCCACACGGACGATCTCAATCTGTCGCCGCGTGTGCGATCCTTGATCGGTATACTCAAGGATGCTTATCCATCCGCCGAGGCTGCTATCGAAGATTATCGCCGTCACCTTGAGGAAAAATATCTGAGGAATGATTCAGGAGACGGTGTCTCCTGAATTGTGAAACTAAGAGTGTATGCCAAATTTCATCAGACCTTTCCAACTCGCCACGCAATGCGTAGTGAATTGATGTGTGGGAGCAAGACCAATGAACACAACCTTCATGACCAGAGCCATCGAACTTTCCCGCCTGCACATGCGGGCGAACGCTGGCGGGCCGTTTGGCGCGCTTGTCGTCAAGGACGGCAAGGTGATTGGCGAAGGCTGGAATCAGGTGACCTCCAGCAACGATCCCACGGCGCACGCGGAGGTGGTGGCGATTCGTGATGCTTGCCGGGCGCTGAATACCTTTACGCTGGAAGGCGCGGAAATTTACGCCAGTTGCGAGCCTTGCCCGATGTGCTTGGCGGCGATTTATTGGGCGCGTATCGGCAAGGTGTATTACGCCAATACGCGGCAGGACGCGGCGGCTATCGGCTTTGATGATGATTTTCTGTACCAGGAAATCGCCAAGGATGTGGCGGAACGCAAGGTGCCAATGTTGCAAGCCGCGCGTGATGAAGCCTTGGCCGTGTTTGAGGAATGGATGGTAAAGAACGACAAGCGGCCTTATTGACCGAAGTTTGGGGAAGTCTCAATAGGCGCGGCAGACGAAACTTCCGCATGATAAATAAACCTTCGTCATTGCGAGCGTAGCGAAGCAATCCAGCGACACAAAGCTGGATTGCTTCACCGCCTTCGGCGGCTCGCAATGACGAAGAAGAAAACCTCTGACGCAGGCTTAAGCGCAAGGTCATAGTTGACCGCAACTAGCCGCGTCTCGTTATCTGACGTTGGGCTTCGCTGCGCTCAGCGCCAACCTACCTATTTAGTTGCGATTTTATTTACGGCGCCGGCACCGCCGAAGCGCCGCTTTGCAGCCATTCGTTGAGGTCGATCACGTCCTGCGGGCTCAGGGTGCCGGCGGCTTGTTTGAGCGAGAGGCTGGCGATCACGTAGTCGTAGCGGGCGTTGGCGTAGTCGCGTTGGGCTTGGTAGAGCGAGCGTTGGGCGAGCACTACGTCCACTACGTTGCGGGTGCCGACTTCAGCGCCTACCTGAGTGGCGTCGAGCGCGCTTTGGGCGGAGACGATGGCGCGCGCGCGGGCCGCGACGGCGCGCACGTTGGTTTCCACGCCGCGGTAGGCGTTGCGCACGCTTTGGGTGCTGTCGCGGCGTGATTTGAGCAGCGCTTCTTCGCTGGCGTCGCGGGTGTAATAGGCTTGGCGCAGGCGCGAGGCGTTGAGGCCGCCGGCGAAAATCGGCACGCTCAGGTTGACGCCGATCGAGGTGCCTTCGCTCGCGAGGCCAGAGCCGGTGAGGTTGAGCGGGCTGCCGGATTGGTTCCAGTTATAGTTCATGTTGAGGTCGGCGGTGGGGTAGAGCCGGGCCTTGGCGGCCTTGGCGTCTTCCTGGCGCGCTTCGAGATCAAGCTGGGCGGCGCGGATCGCCAGATTATTGCTCATGGCGGCGGTCATCCAGTCGTCCATCGGCATGTCGCTGTTGACGATGGGAAAGTCGCTGGCGAGCCCGTCCACGTCGCTATGCGGCTGGCCGGTGATGGCTTCGAGCGCTTCGAGACTTTGGCTGAGATTGTTTTCCTCCACCAGACGGTTGACGCTGGCGAGGTCGGCGTTGGCCTGGCTGTCGTAAACGTCGGTGATGGCCACCAAGCCCACGTCGAAGCGCTGCTGCGTCTGTTCCAGAACGCTTTGCGCGGCGGCTTCCTCGGAGGTGAAAGTGGCGAGATTGGTCTGGCTGCGCAGCACGCTGAAATAGGCGTTGGCCACGCGCATGATCAATTCCTGTTCGGCGCTGGCCAGGCTCACCGCGGCGGCTTCATCGCTTTTGCGCGCGGAATTGAAGGAGTACCAGGCTTCGGCGTTGAACAGCGCCTGACGCAAGCTCAAGCCCCAGCTTTTGTTGGTATAACCATTGCCGAAATCGTGCACCGGGCGCGGAAACAGACTGGGAGTTCCAGTATCAGGCGGCGCTTTAACCAGGCCCGAGGTATCGCGCGAGGCGCTGGCGTTGAGGTCGATGCTGGGCAACAGCAGCGCCCGGCCTTGGTCGATAACGGTGTGCGCGGCGTTGTAATTGGCGCGCGCCTGGCGGATGGTGGGGTCGTTATTGGCCGCCAGGTTAAAAATATCGAGCAGGTCGTCGGCCAGGGCGCTGGCGCTGCCCAGGCTCAGAAGCGCGATGCCAAGCGCGTGCTGGAGGCGGGAGATTGCGGGTACTCGCATGAAAACATCCTCGGATGGTCGTTGCCGTGACTGACTGGCGGGTCAGTTTATGGCGTTAGCGTCTTGGGTCAAGTTATAAATACGATAAAAGGGTAGCTTGTGGTGGTTTTTCAGGGGCTTGGCGGCGCTAGTTGAAGCGTTGTTGGATAGAGTTGTTGGATAGCACTGTCTGATAGAGCTAAAAGAGCTAAAGCACATTCCATGCCACCGCAAGATGAAATCTCAAGTCCATGATGAGAAAGAAGTTTTCCGTTCAGACCCTGCCTGAGGTAGCGCGCGAGCGTGCAACTGTTGGCGAAATCCGCCAAGTGCTGGCCGCCCGCGCGAGCCGGTAGAAGCTGAGCGTGAAAACTCCCTGGCCAAAAATGCCTTGCATTATACCGGGCAAATCCGGATTCTGCCGCCCGTCCGCGTACTGGCGGAATAAGAGTGATGAATGGAGCCGCCAATGTCCGAGTTTCCCGCCCCCGCGTTTGGCACCGATGCCGCCGAGGTTCTGGCGCATGAGCGCCTCTACGACGGCTTTTTGAAGATCGACCGCTACCGCTTCAAATGCCGCTTGTTCGAGGGCGGTTACAGCCGCGAATTCCAGCGCGAAGTGTTGGTGCGCCAGCGCGGCATCGGCGTCTTGTTATACGACCCTCATTTGGATAAGGTGCTGCTCGTCGAGCAGTTCCGCGTCGGCTGTCTGCATGATGAACACGGCGGCCCCTGGGCCTTGGAACTGGTGGCGGGGCTCTTGGATACGGACGAAACGCCCGAGCAAGTCGCCAGCCGCGAAGCCTGGGAAGAAGCCGGCGTGGACGTGCAAACGCCGCTGCTCAAGGTGGCCGAGTATTACAACAGCCCCGGCGGCAGCGACGAAAGAATCAGCGTATTTTGCGGCCGTTTCGACGCGCGGCGTACCACCGGCGGCATTTTTGGGCTGGCGGCGGAATCGGAAACATCCGTTCTCATGTGCTTGATCGCGCCGTGGCCCTGGCGGGCTTGCGCGAGGGCCGCATCCGCAACGCGATGACGCTGATCGCGTTACAGTGGTTGCAATTGAATCTGCCTGAGGTGCGCGCCGCGCTCGCCGAAAATTAACTTAGCGTTCTAAATCAACCCACCAGGGTTTCGTTTTATATGATGTCCAGCAGCATCCGGCTTGGCCGGCGCGAGTTGCCCTTGCGGCGCCATCCCATCGACCTCAGCGCGGCCATGGCCGTGTGCGACGCCAACTATCTGCGCCTGCGCAAACTGTTACCAGATAGCGGCCTCGGCCAGACGCGCGCCATCGGCCTGGCCGGCAAAAGCGGCGTGCCGCTGGCGCAAGTGGAATTGAGCGTTGTGGAACAAAGCCGCTACACCAGCACCGTGCGCCTGTATCTGAGCGATTGCCGGGGCGGCATGACGCACCCCTACTACCAGCCGCCCTTGCTCCTGGTGCGCCTCTATCACGACGCCGCCACCGCCGAAGTCATCAGCTATCAGGGCCGCGCCATCAGCGGATTCGTCACCGTGCTCGGCGCCTCGGCGGCCTTCAATCCCGACGAAAAGGAACAAGTGAACCAATTTTTGGCCGAATGTTTGCAACTGTGCCTGGAATGCGGCCTGGGCGAACATCCCGCGCCGCCGCGCCAGGCGGCGCCAGATTTGGTATGACCGAGCGCGGCAAAGGAGCGGCCCGTGACGCCAACAACTCCCATGCACCTTAGCCGATTGGTCCAAATCTCGGACCTGCATCTGTATGCCGAGGCAAGCGGCACGCTCGATGGTATGAATTGCGCGGCGGGCCTGCGCGCGGTATTGCAGGCTATTCGCGCCAATGAACCGGCGCTCGCCGGCATTCTGTGCACCGGCGATCTCAGCCAGGACGAAAGCCTCGCCAGCTATCACCATCTCGGCCAGGCGCTGGATGCCCTGCGCACGCCCTATTACTGGCTGCCCGGCAATCACGATTCTCTCTCGGCGATGCACGCGGCGCGAGGGATAGCACATCCCTGTTTCGCCCGCGCGTTTTCGCTGCCCGGCTGGCGCGTGATTCTGCTCAATAGCGCCGTGGCAGGCGTCTCCCACGGCGAACTCTGCGCCGCTGAACTGGCGGCGCTCGATGCCGAACTCGCCCAGGGCAGTGAGGCGCTAGTGATCTGCCTGCACCACCACCCGGTGCCAACCCAGGCGCCGTGGTTGCAGCGCCATGCCTTGCGTAATCCCGAGGCTTTATTCGCGCGTCTTGATGCTTGCCCCCGCGTGCGGCTGGTGCTGTTTGGCCACATCCACCACGAATTTGAACACAGGCGCAACGGCGTGCTCTATCTCGGCGCGCCCGCCACCTCGGTGCAATTCGCGCCCGTCAGCGAGGATTTCGCGCTCGATACGCTCGGCCCCGGTTACCGCTGGCTGGAACTGTGCGCCGATGGCAATTTCACCAGCGGCGTGCGGCGCGTGGTTGATTTATCGAGTAACGGCCATTAACCTGCCGCCGCCGCAAAAGCCTCCGGGCCGCGGCGATTTTGTATAATTTGAATGATTGATTCACTAACGGACTAGAATGACAAAGGACCGCAATGAGTAAAGAGTACAACGCCGGTTCCATCGAAGTGCTCAGCGGGCTCGACCCGGTGAAGCGCCGCCCAGGCATGTACACCGACACCACCCGCCCTAACCACTTGGTACAGGAAGTGGTGGACAACTGCGTCGATGAAGCCTTGGCCGGCTACGCCAGCCACATCAGCGTCACGCTGGAAAAAGACGGCAGCGTCGAAGTCTCCGACGATGGCCGCGGTATGCCGGTAGACATCCATCCCGAGGAAAAAGTCAGCGGCGTGGAATTGATCCTCACCCGCCTGCACGCGGGCGGCAAATTTTCTAACGATAATTACAAATTCTCCGGCGGCCTGCATGGCGTAGGCGTGTCGGTGGTCAATGCCCTCTCCAGCGCGCTCGAAGTGCGCGTGCGGCGCAACGGCAACGTCTACCGCATGACGTTCGCCCACGGCATCAAAAAATCCGAACTCGACATCATCGACAAAGTCGGCCAGCGCAACACCGGCACCACGGTGCGCTTCATGCCCGATCCCAAGTATTTCGATTCGCCCAATGTGTCGATCAGCCGCCTCCTGCACGTACTGCGCGCCAAAGCCGTGCTGTGCCCCGGCCTGCATGTGAGCTTTATCGACAACACCGCCAGCGCCGACAAAGCGCGCAGCGCCGAGTGGTGTTACGAAGATGGACTCGCCGACTATCTCAAACAAAGCACGCTCGATAACCTGTGTTTGCCCGAACAACCCTTCACCGGCGCCATGCAAGGCAACGAAGAAGCGGTGGACTGGGCGGTGTTGTGGCTGCCCGAAGGCGGCGAATTATTGACCGAAAGTTACGTCAACCTGATTCCCACCGTGCAAGGCGGCACCCACGTCAACGGTTTTCGCACCGGCCTGATCGAAGCCATCCGCGAATTCTGCGAATTTCGCAACCTGGTACCGCGCGGCATCAAACTGGCGGCGGAAGACATTTGGGACCGTTGCAGTTTCGTACTGTCATCCAAACTGCTCGATCCACAATTTTCCGGGCAGACCAAGGAAAAGCTATCCTCGCGCCAATGCGCGGTATTCGTCGGCGGCGTAGTGAAGGACGCCTTCAGCCTGTGGCTCAACCAGCACACCGCCGAAGCCGAACAACTGGCGCAAATGTGCATCGACAACGCGCAAAAACGCCTCAAGGCCAGCAAGCTGGTAGTGCGCAAAAAAATCACCCAAGGCCCGGCCTTGCCAGGCAAATTGGCCGATTGTTCCGCGCAGGACGTAAAACGCGGTGAATTATTTTTAGTGGAAGGCGATTCCGCCGGCGGCTCCGCCAAACAGGCGCGCGACCGCGAAACCCAGGCCATCATGCCGCTGCGCGGCAAGATATTGAACACCTGGGAAGTCAGCTCCAGCGAAATTCTCGCCTCGCAGGAAGTGCACGACATCGCCGTCGCCATCGGCGTTGACCCAGGATCGAGCGATTTAAGCGGCCTGCGCTACGGCAAAATCTGCATCCTCGCCGACGCCGATTCCGACGGCCTGCACATCGCCACCTTGCTCAGCGCCCTGTTCGTGCAACATTTCCGCCCCGTGGTGGAAGCCGGCCACATCTTCGTGGCGATGCCGCCCCTGTACCGCATCGACCTCGGCAAGGAAGTGTTCTACGCGCTCGATGAAGCCGAAAAAAACGGCATTCTTGACCGCTTCAGCGCCGAAGGCAAACGCGGCAAACCCAATGTGCAGCGCTTCAAGGGCCTGGGCGAAATGAACCCCTTGCAACTGCGCGAAACCACCATGAACCCCGACACCCGCCGCCTGGTGCAATTGCAAGTCGATGAATTTGAGCCCACGCGCGAACTGATGGACATGCTGCTGGCCAAAAAACGCGCCGCCGATCGCAAGGACTGGCTCGAAGCGCGCGGCAACCTGGCCGAATTGTCATAATTTTTTACTTGTCATTCCCAACGCGGGAATTCTAAGCGACGCACACCGCCATGACCGACGCCACTACGTTCAACGACGAAGGATTGGAACAAATTCCGCTGCGCACTTTCGTCGAGCAGTCTTATCTTAATTACTCCATGTACGTCATCAACGACCGCGCGCTGCCGCATATTGGCGATGGCCTCAAACCGGTGCAGCGGCGCATCGTGTACGCGATGAGCGAATTGGGCCTGAAAAACAGCGCCAAGTTCAAAAAATCGGCGCGCACCATTGGCGATGTGATCGGTAAATTCCATCCGCACGGCGATTCTGCCTGTTACGAAGCGATGGTATTGATGGCGCAGCCTTTCTCTTACCGTTATCCCTTGATCGACGGGCAGGGCAACTGGGGTTCACCGGACGATCCAAAATCCTTCGCCGCGATGCGTTACACCGAATCGCGCTTGCAGCCCTACGCCGAAATCCTATTGAGCGAACTTGGGCAAAATACCGTGGACTGGAAGCCCAATTTCGACGGCGAACTGGAAGAGCCCGCGCTGTTGCCCGCGCGTTTACCGAATGTTCTATTAAACGGATCAAGCGGCATCGCGGTAGGCATGGCCACCGACATTCCGCCGCACAATCTGCGCGAAGTGGCGGCGGCCTGCGCCCACCTGCTCGACAATCCCGATGCCGGCATCAGCGACTTGATGCAGTACATTCAAGCGCCGGACTTCCCCACCGCCGCCGAAATCATCACCCCCGCGCAGGAAATCGCCACGCTCTACACCACTGGCCGCGGCCAGGTGAAATGCCGCGCCGTGTATCACAAGGAAGACGGCGACATCGTCATCACCGCGCTGCCCTATCAAGTGTCGGGCGCCAAGGTGCTGGAACAGATCGCGGCGCAAATGCAGAAAAAGAAACTGCCGATGATCGTTGATCTGCGCGACGAATCCGACCACGAAAACCCTACCCGCATCGTCATCGTACCGCGCTCCAATCGCATCGACCTTGACGCGGTGATGGGCCATCTTTTTACCTGCACCGATCTCGAACGCAGCTACCGCGTCAACCTCAACATGATTGGCATCAATGGCCTGCCGCGAGTAAAAAACCTGCTGGAAATTCTCAAGGAATGGCTGGAATTCCGCCTCGCTACCGTCACCCGCCGCTTGCAGCACCGGCTCGATAAAATCCTGGCGCGCCTGCACATTCTCGAAGCCTTGTTGATCGCCTATCTCAACATCGACGAAGTGATCCGCATCATCCGCACCGAAGATCAGCCCAAGGCCGCCTTGATCGCGCGCTTCAGCCTCAGCGAGCGCCAGGCCGAGGCAATTTTGGAACTAAAACTGC
>JAITMI010000200.1 GCA_031277435.1 Pseudomonadales bacterium | reverse complement strand
ACACTCAGCCGCAGCGCGGAAACGCTGTCGGGCGGCGAAGCGCAGCGCATCCGCCTCGCCAGCCAGATCGGCGCCGGCCTCGTTGGCGTGATGTACATTCTTGATGAACCGTCCATCGGCCTGCACCAGCGCGACAACGACCGCCTGCTCAATACGCTCAAGCATTTGCGCGACATCGGCAACACGGTGATCGTGGTGGAACACGACGAGGACGCCATCCGCGCCGCCGACCACGTCATCGACATCGGCCCCGGCGCTGGCGTGCACGGCGGCGAAATCGTGGCGCAAGGCACCCCGGCGCAGATCATCAAAAATCCCAAATCGCTCACCGGGCGTTACCTGGCTGGCAAGGAAAGCATCGCCGTTCCAAAACATAGAAACCCGGTCGATCCAAAAAAACAATTGACCTTGCGCGGCGCCAGCGGCAACAACCTCAAGAACGTCACGCTACAGTTGCCGCTCGGCTTGATGACCTGCGTCACCGGTGTCTCCGGCTCCGGCAAATCCACGCTCATCAACAACACGCTCTACCCCATCGCCGCCACCGCGCTCAACGGCGCCACCACGCTCGACGCCGCGCCCCATACTGGAATCGACGGTCTTAATCAGCTCGACAAAGTGGTGGACATCGACCAAAGCCCCATTGGCCGCACCCCGCGCTCCAACCCCGCCACGTACACCGGCATTTTCACGCCAGTGCGCGAACTCTTCGCCGGCACGCAAGAAGCGCGCGTGCGCGGCTATCAACCGGGCCGTTTCAGCTTCAACGTCAAGGGTGGCCGCTGCGAAGCCTGCCAGGGCGATGGCGTGGTGAAAGTGGAAATGCACTTTCTGCCCGACATCTACGTCGCCTGCGACGTGTGCAAGGGCAAGCGCTACAACCGCGAAACGCTGGAAGTGAAATACAAAAATAAAAACATTTACGAAGTATTGGAAATGACCATCGAGGACGCCCGCGCCTTCTTCGACGCGGTGCCGGTAATCGCCCACAAACTGCAAACGCTGATCGATGTCGGCCTCTCCTACATCAAGCTGGGCCAGGCCGCCACCACGCTATCAGGCGGCGAAGCGCAGCGGGTGAAACTGTCGCGCGAATTGTCCAAACGCGACACCGGCAACACGCTCTACATCCTCGACGAACCCACCACCGGCCTGCACTTCCACGACATCAAACAACTGCTCAGCGTTCTGCACACCCTGCGCGACGGCGGCAACACCATCGTGGTGATCGAACACAATCTCGACGTGATAAAAACCGCCGACTGGATCATCGACCTCGGCCCCGAAGGCGGCGACGGCGGCGGCCAGATCATCGCCAGCGGCACGCCGGAGGCATTGATGGAAATGCCGCAGTCTTATACCGGACGATATTTGAAGAAATTGTTGCGCAAGTAAATGGCAAGAGCGCGCTCGATAACGTGATCGCGCTTTACGAAATTCGTGGTAATCGATACCGTTGCTCCGCGTTACCCAGAAAAGTAATCGAGCCGGCAAGCGGACACATGTTTGTTCAAACGCTCACCAATATAAAAACACCCCAACGGTAGGAATGATGGGCAACTTCACCTTTGGCATCGCCGGCAGCGGCGTTTATCTTCCGGCGCGCTGGGTGGCGGCGGCGGAGCTTGATGCGCTTACTGGCCTGCCTTCTGGAACGGTCGAGCGGCGCTTTGGCGTTGTGCGGCGTTACCGGGCGGGAGCTGATGAAACCACCTCCATGATGGGCGCCTCCGCCGCGCTGGCGGATGCAAATTGGGACAAGCATTCCATTTATGTCATCATCGCTACCTGTTTGCCTTATGCGCCGCATGTGGCGCGCCAGGAGCAACTTAAATCAGGAACGATCGGTCTTTTGATCGGCAGTTCGGCGGGCATTTCCTTGGGTGGCGCGGTGATTCGATGGTAAGCGGCCCCGTTCTCGTTACCGGCGCAACCGGCGGCCTTGGGCGCGTTCTGGTGGCCGAGCTGCTCGCCACCGGGCGCGAGGTCGTGGCTACCGGGCGCAACCCGGATATTGGAACGGCGCTGCAAGCCGGTGGCGCGCGCTTCATCCGGGCCGACCTGACTGGTGATGACTTGAATAAGCTGTGCGAAAACGCCGGCACGGTTTTTCATCTGGCGGCGCTTTCGGCGCCTTGGGGGCCGCACGCGGCTTTCATCGCGGCGAATGTTATGGCGACGCAACGCTTGCTGGAGACGGCGCGGCGCCAGGGCTGCTCACGTTTCATTTTTGCCTCGACGCCGTCGATTTACACGGCGGCGCGGCATCAGCTTCAGCTTGATGAAAACTCCCCGCTACCACGCCGCTACGCCAACAGTTACGCCGCCACCAAGCACGCGGCGGAACGCGCCGTACTGGCGGCGGCGCATGAGGGTTTCAGCACGCTTGCCTTGCGTCCGCGCGCCGTTATTAGGCCTTACGATACGGTGCTCTTGCCGCGCCTGTTGCGCGCGGCGAAACGCGGGGTGATGCCTCTGCCGGGCTGGGGCAAGGCGCTTATTGAACCGACCGACGCCCGGGATGCCGCGCGCGCGGCCTTGCACTGGGAGCATCGTCCTAAGCCCAGC
>JAITMI010000176.1 GCA_031277435.1 Pseudomonadales bacterium | reverse complement strand
TGGATTCCCGCCTTCGCGGGAATGACGGTTTTTTAGAAATGCCCAGTGTCAAAATGTATAGCGCAGCGTCAAGCCAAAAGTGCGCGGATCGCCGAGCACCGCCGCGTAGTGGCCGGCGTTACCAGCGCCGGGCAATAATTGTTCGAAATAATCCTTGTCCGTGAGATTGCGCACCCACAGGAAGGCTGACCAGCTATCGTCACCGCGAAACCCGAGGCGGGCGTTCGCCAGCGCGTAGCCGTCGATGTTCAGGTAAAGCGAAGGCGAGGGGCTGGAGGAAAAACTGGAACGGTAGTAACTATCAATACCTATAAAAAACTCGCCATTGTTGCCAAAAAGTTGCAGCGGCTGGGCGTATTCACCGCCGAGCGACAGGGCGTTCTCGGAAATGCCCGGCAATTTGCCGCCGGAAATATCCTTGAACGACACCGCCGCGCCCACTTCTTCCAAAGGCAGCGGCGCGTTGGTGAATTTGTCGTATTTGCCGTCGGTATAGGCATAAGCCGCCTGCAAGGTGAAGTTGCCCAGCACGGCGCGGGCATCGGCTTCAAAACCCTTTACGCTGACTTCCTCGGCGTTGGCCAGATAACCGCGGTTTACCGCGATATCCGCCGTTTGCACCTGCGCCTGGTAGTCGTCGATGTTGGTTTGATACACCACGAAATTCAGCGTAGCGCCCGGCAGCGGCGAGGTTTTTACGCCAAGCTCGTAGTGCTGTACTTCCTCGGGGCGGATTACCGACAGTTCAGTCATGATCCTGCCATTATCGGTGGGCAGGCCGCCGAGATTCAGACCAACCGGTTTGAAACCGGTGCTGTAGGTACCATAGACGTGAATGGCGTCCGTCAGCGCGTAGTTCAAGGTCAGCGTGCCGGTCAGGTTGTCGTCGTCGATGCTGGCCTTGAACGCTTGGTCAGTATATTGGCCGGCGCGCAGCGCAAGCAGCGCCGGGTCGGTCAGCGGAATGCCTCCGGTGGCGCTGCGCTGGAAATCCACGTCTTTTTCATCGTAGTTGAAGCGCAAGCCGGTCAAGAGATTCAACTTGTCCGTCAGCGTCCAATCCAATTGGCCGAACAAGGCGGCGCTGAAGGTGGTCAGGCCCGGATTGCTGTCGGTGCCGAAGCCTTCAAACAGGCCGGGCGTGCGGTATAGCGCTTCGCTCGCGGCATTTGGCGACACGAAGCGCCACTGATCGGCGCCTAATTCCTCGCGGTGAAACGGATCGGATACGAGTTCTTGCCGGATCGCGAACAAACCAAATACGCCATCGACGCGCTCGTTAATCATGCCCGCCCAGCGGAATTCCTGCGAAAGCTGTTCGTGATCCGAGGAAGCTTGTGAGCGCGACAGCGCGTCCAGGCCGAGAAAATCGCGGTCGTTGGAGGGGCGCCAATCCCAGTAATACCAGGCGGTGGTGGAGGTCAGCGTGCCGCCGGCCAGCTCGGTATCGATGTTCAGCGACAGCCCGCCGATGTCGTTGCCGGAACGCCATTCGGTGTTGTGGTCGATCTCGCGCGCGAAGGGGTCGCGCGGCGGTTCATACCCAAGATCGGCGATGATGCTTTCAAACTGGCGGTATTCCGAACGCAGATTGCGCACGGAACCGGCGAATACCTGCGCATAACCGTTGGGGTCCTGGCGCGACAGCTCGGCGATCAGCCGCGCTTCGGTACTGGGACTGACATTCCATAACAATTGGCCGCGCAGCGCCCAATTCTCGATGTTGTTGACGTCCTCGCCGGTGCGGATGTTGGTGAGGGTGCCGCTACGGTCAGTGGTTGAAAATGACAAGCGCCCCGCTACGTTTTCGCTCAGGGGGCCGGTGAAAGTGCCCTTGAGCTGCGCATAGTCATAATTACCGACGCTTAGTTCCACTTGCGCATCCCGGTCGAAGAAGGGCTTGGCGGTGGTAACGTTGAAGGCGCCGGCGGTGGTGTTCTTGCCGTACAAAGTGCCCTGCGGGCCGCGCAAAACTTCGATGCGTTCGACGTCGATGAAATCCAGCGTGGTGATCGCCGGACGCGCGAAAAATACACCATCGATGTAATAGCCCACGCCCGGATCAATGCCATCGTTGGTGAGCCCGAAGGTGGTGCCCTGGCCGCGAATGCTGAGCGCGGTGTTGCGCGGGTTGGACGAATACAGTTGCACCGAGGGAATCAGTTCCTTGATGCGGTTGACGTTGAAGGCGCCGCTGTCGGCCACCAGTTCACCGCTGACCACGGTAACGGGAATCGGCACGCTCTGCGCCAATTCTTCGCGGCGGCGCGAGGTAACGCGCACTTCTTCGACGTTGCTGGCGGCGAGCAAAATCGGTTGCCGCGGCAGTTCGTTTGATTGCGCCTTCGCGGGGTGGGTGACGCTGCCAAGCGCCGCGCCGATGCCAAGGGTCAGCAAGGCCAGTTGATAGGGGTGTTTCATGGTTTCTCCTGTAAGCGTTGCAAGCGAAGGTGCTTGATGCGGCCGGCACTCTACTGAGCGTCCGCCGCGGGATTAACCAAAAAATTCGGGATTGCTTAGCAGAATTTGTTGATAAGCCTGTTTGCGCCGCAACAGCAGGCGGCGCCGGGGCTGAAACGGGCGTGATCGGCCAGCCGCGCTTCCCGTTGCGGCGTGTATATCTACGCTATACAATGCGCCCATGATCCGAAGATTCCGCCACAAGGGCTTAGAAGCCTTCTTCCATACGGGCAGCACCGCCGGTATCCAGGCCAAACACGCAAAGCGGCTACGCTTGCAACTTGGCCGCTTAGATGCAGCCAGTGAACCCAAAGACATGAATGTCCCTGGCTGGGAGCTACATCCGCTCAAGCACGATTTGAAAAACCATTGGGCGGTATCGGTTAATGGCAATTGGCGTATGACCTTCACGTTTGAGGGTACGGATGCCGATCTTGTTGATTACCAGGATTATCACTGAGGTAACCATGACCAGAATGCACAATCCTCCACACCCCGGCGAAGTGCTTCGCGAGTGGCTAAACGGCATTACCGTTACTGAAGCCGCCGCCCGCCTTGGCGTAACTCGCGTTGCACTGTCGCGCGTATTGAATGGCGTGGCCGCCGTTAGCCCGGAAATGGATCTGCGTTTATCCAAAGCCTTGGATACTACACCCGGAAGCTGGTACACGATGCAAGCGAACTACGACATGTGGCAAGCCCAGCGGCAGTTCCGTGCAAAAGTGCAGCCGATCAGGGCAAGCATGTAGTGCAAAGCAGCCCGTTCTCATAACGGCAAAGGCTTGTAATTGTCATGACATGCCTTGCAATGATCAGAAAATTCCACCGACACCTCATACGCCTGGTTGTAGTCGCCGCCCTCGATCAGCTCGACGACGCGGCGGGCGCGTTCCTGATATTGCTGGGTCGATAGCACGGCGTCTTCGGCGTAGTCCCAGCCGGCGAAAAATCCTTCCATTTTTTTGAACGCTTGCTCCAGCTTGTGCGCGTAATCGATGGCGGACGCATTTTCCTCCAGCGAAATACTGGCCTGCATTTCGTTGAGGTCGAATTCGACGCCCTCCATGAGTTCTTCAAAATTGAAATCGGGCTGTTGCTCCGCGCCAAAGCTGGTGAGCGGTGAAGCGGTTAATACGAGGGACAACAGAATGGCGATGGGTTTGCGCGTGGTCATGGCGTGATTCAATTGACTATAAATTCAAAAAAAGCCC
>JAITMI010000375.1 GCA_031277435.1 Pseudomonadales bacterium | reverse complement strand
TATTGTCGGAGTTTCTGGATATAATGGAATTAATAGTTATGGTTATGATATCTTTATAGTAGATTCTCTAATTTCAGAGATTAAAAATAAAACAAATTATTTGGACCCAGTAAAATTTTTAATATACCAAAAATTCAACGATCCAGTTGAGTATAATTTACCAATATCCAATGGAAATTACGATTTTTATCCTTTTAGTGGAATTGAATTTTCACATCTAGATGTTATTTTTAATGGCCCCCAAGGGCTAGATTTCCTTACGGCAATAGACGAAATTTGGTTTCGTGATAAAAAGATCGTACTAAACTTATCTCAAGATCTCTTAACAATTACGGTAGAAGATTTTATTCTTTCTGAAAAATTCTCTAGTGACTGGTGGTCTTATTTTGCCCCTGGATCAACAACGGATGATCTTATTGGCTGGCTCTAAGTCATCTGTTAGTTCGCGGCTTATTTATGTTTATTTTGATCTGGATTAAATTAAAATTTAGCTGCGCGATTGGAGTCGCGGCTGACACGGTCAGGCCATCATATACAACGAATGAGCGATGGATAAAACGAAAGAGAATGACAAAGAGATGTTCTTCCAACGCGCCGTGGACCATGCCAAACAGGGGCGTTTCATGGAAGCGCTCGCTGACTATGATCGCGTCATCGGGCTTGATCCGCGCGACTTCGCCGCGCATAGCAACCGTGGAAACGCACTGACTGAGCTTGGCCATTTTGCTGAGGCATTGGCGAGCTTTGAGCGCGCGATAGCGATAAAAAGCAACCTCGCGTTCTTGCACTACAATCAAGGCGTGGTTTTAGAACGGCTGGGCCGAATGGAAGAGGCGCTTGCAAGTTATGAGCACGCGCTGGCGCTCTCGCCGGATTATGCCGCCGCGCATTGTAACCGTGGCGCGATGTTTGGCGCGCTTGGCCGGCATGTGGAAGCGGTGCGCGACCTTGAACGTAGCATCGTGCTCAAGCCTACGGCTGTTGCGTTCAATAACCTTGGTTTTTCGCTACTCTCGCTCGGTCGCCGTGAGGAAGCCTTGCGCGGTTTCGAACACGCCCTGGCGCTTGACCCTCAATACATCTACGCGAGTTATAACCGTGCCGTGTTGCAGTTGGCTTCGGGTAACTATCAAGACGGGTTCAAAAATTATGAGAGCCGCTTGATGCGCCCGGACAATCCGCTGCCGCGCAGGTTTGCCCAGCCGCAATGGCGCGGCGAACCCATCGACGGCAAGACCATTCTCTTGCATGTCGAACAGGGCTTGGGCGACAGCATTCAGATGCTGCGTTATTTGCCCATGCTCAAAGCCAGAGCCGCGCATGTGCTGCTGGAGTTGCAACCTGCGCTGGTACCGCTGCTCGGGCCAATGGCCGCCGGCCTTACCGTGCTCAAAACCGGCCAAGTGATACCGCCATTCGATGTGTATTGTCCCATGATGAGTTTGCCACTGGCTTTTGGCGCTCGTGTTGACGCCATTCCCGCGCACGCTCCTTATCTGACGATTCCGCAAGAACGCATTCCACAATGGCGGGAGCGTCTGCCCTCTGGCGCCGTGCCGCGCATCGGGCTGGTCTGGTCCAGCGGTTCGCTTGGCCCCGGCAAAGGCCGTAACCGCAGCATCGCGCTGGAACTGCTCGCGCCTTTGCTGGCGGTGCCCGGCCTTGGCTTCGTCAGCTTGCAGCGTGAATATCGTGACCATGATCCACCCGCGCTTGCCCGGCTGCCTATTGAGCGTATCGACGAGGGGCTTGCCGATTTCGCGGATACCGCGGCGGCCATCGCGCAATGCGACCTGGTGATTTCGGTCGATACCTCCGTTGCGCATTTGGCTGGCGCTCTTGGCAAGCCGGTATGGATATTGCTGCCTTATGTGGCCGATTGGCGCTGGCTGCTCGATCGAAGCGACAGCCCCTGGTACCCGAGCGCGCGGCTGTTTCGGCAAAGCCAGGTAGGCGATTGGGAGGGCCTTATCCGCGAGGTCGCCAAGGAACTTTCGCGGTATCGCGCGGCTTTCTTGCGGGCATAGCGTGCAAGGCATCGCCAGGGCTGGCTTGCGACGGAGCTTTAACGAGGAAGTTGTCGCATACTAGGCATGGCCGTCCTTGAATTGACCTGACCCATGACCAGCCCCGCCCTGTCCGCCTTCCACCGCGCCACCTCGCGCTGGTTTCAAAAAACCCTCGGCGCGCCCACGCCGCCGCAGGCCGAGGCTTGGCCCGCCATCATGGCGGGGCGGCATACCTTGATCGCGGCGCCCACCGGCAGCGGCAAAACGCTGGCGGCGTTTTTGGTGGCCATCGACCGCCTGGTGCGCGAAGGGCTCACGCCGGGCAGGTTTTTGACCACCTGTAGCGTGCTCTACGTCTCGCCGCTCAAGGCGCTGGGCAACGACATTCAGCGCAATCTGCAAGCGCCGCTCGCCGGCATTGGCGAGGAGCTGCAAGCGCTGGGCCTGCCGCAAGTGCCCATCAAAGTCGCGGTGCGCAGCGGCGATACGCCGCAGGCCGAGCGCCAGGCCATGCTGAAACAGCCGCCGCAAATTCTGGTGACCACGCCGGAATCCTTGTATCTGCTACTCACCAGCGAGGGAGGGCGGCAGCTTTTGCGCGGCGTGCGCAGCGTGATCGTGGATGAAATCCACGCCATGCTGGGCGACAAGCGCGGCTCGCATTTGTCGCTGTCGCTGGAACGTCTCGAAACCTTGGTGGCGGCGCCGCTACAGCGCATCGGCCTGTCCGCCACGCAAAAACCGATCGCGCGCGTCGCCGATTATCTGGTGGGCCTGGGCAACCGGCGCGAAGGCAAGGCCGATTGCGTGATCGTCGATAGCGGCCACCGGCGTCAGCTCGACATCCGCCTGGAAGTGCCCGCCTCGCCCCTGTCCGCGCTGATGAGCAACGAAGTCTGGGGCGAGCTGTATCAGCGCATCGAGCAACTGATACAACAGCACCGCACCACGCTGATTTTCGTCAACACGCGGCGGCTGGCCGAACGCATGGCGCTGGCGTTGAGCGAACGCCTCGGCACGGAGCAAGTCAGCTCGCATCACGGCAGCATGAGCAAGGAACATCGCTTCGACGCCGAACAGCGCCTCAAGCATGGCCAGCTCAAAGTGCTGGTGGCCACCGCGTCGATGGAACTTGGCATCGACGTGGGCGCCGTGGAATTAGTGATCCAAATCTCCTCGCCCAAAGGCATCGCCGCGTTTTTGCAGCGCGTGGGCCGCAGCGGCCACTACGTGGGCGGCGTACCCAAGGGCGTATTGCTGCCGCTCACCCGCGATGACCTGTGCGAATGCGCCGCGCTGATCGACGCCATTGGCCGCGGTGAACTCGATCAACTGGTGATCCCCGACAAACCGCTCGACATTCTGGCGCAGCAAATCGTGGCCGAACTTGGCGCGCATGAGCGGGAAAGCGGCGGCGTCCCGGTAGCCGAACTATGGCGCTGGATCAGCCGCAGTTGGGTCTATCGCGACCTGAGCCAAGAGGAATTCACCGCGCTATTGCGCATGTTGAACGACGGTTACAGTACCCGCCGTAGCCGCGCTGGCGCCTGGCTGTATTTTGACCAGATCAATCAAAACCTGCGCCCGCGCCCCGGCGCGCGGCTGGTGGCGCTCACCAACGGCGGCGCCATTGCTGATATGTTCGACTATCAGGTAGTGCTCGACCCCGAGGACATCGTGGTCGGCACGCTCAACGAAGATTTCGCGCTCGAAGCCCTGCCCGGCGATGTGTTCAGCCTTGGCAATCACAGTTGGCGCTTGCTGCGCGTCGACGGCCTCAAGGTGCGCGTGAGCGACGCTCAGGGCCAGCCGCCCTCGGTGCCGTTCTGGCTGGGCGAAGGCGCGGCGCGCACGCGGGAATTGTCGGAAGCAGTGTCACGTTTGCGTAGCGCCTTGGCGCTACGCTTCGATGAGTCACTGCAAAGCGGCATCGACTGGCTATGCGAGAACATCGGTCTCGATTACGCCGCCGCCGAACAGCTCGCCGCCTATCTTTACGTGGGCTACAAGGCGCTGGGCGTGATGCCCTCGCGCGAGACGCTGGTAATGGAACGCTTCTTCGATGAAGTGGGCGACATGCACCTGGTCATACACGCGCCCTTCGGCAGCCGCGTCAATAAAGCCTGGGGGCTGGCGCTGCGCAAGCGTTTTTGCCGCGCTTTCAATTTTGAGCTGCAAGCGGCGGCCAATGAGGACAGCATCGTCATTTCCCTCGGCGCGGTGCATAGCTTTGAATTGAACGGCGTATTCCATTATCTGCATAGCGCCAGCCTGCGCGAGGTGTTGATTCAAGCCTTGCTCGACGCGCCGATGTTTGAAGTGCGCTGGCGCCACAACGCCAACCGCGCCCTGGCGATACAGCGCAATCGCGGCGGCAAGCGCGTGCCGCCGCAGTTTCAGCGCATGGCGGCGGAAGATTTCGTGGCGCAGGTGTTTCCCG
>JAITMI010000339.1 GCA_031277435.1 Pseudomonadales bacterium | reverse complement strand
TGGGAAACCGGCGCCAAGAAGCCTAGCGGCGCGGCGCTTAAATTGCTGTCGATCGTGCGCAAGCACGGCATTCAGATTTTGCTCTAAAAGACTGCGTTCCGAGTGCATATTTTTATCCTCGGAACAGGTAGTTCAGAGTAGAATCGCCGCGCCCATCGTGGCCCCCCGTTACAGTTCACCTTTGGAGACTTCGTTCATGTCGCTGTCCATGTATTCCTCGTCCGTTCCCGTGTTCCAGCATTACCTGAAAAATCTGGCGAATATTTTGCAAAAAGGCAGCGACTACGTGGCGGAAAAAAAGCTGGATGAAAAAGTGCTCACCAGCGCCCGTTTGTTTCCCGATATGTTCCCGCTGAGCCGCCAGGTGCAGATCGCTTGCGACATGGCCAAAGGCTGCGGCGCGCGGCTGGCCGGCGTGGAAGCGCCCAAGTTTGAAGACACCGAAACCACCTTCGAGGAACTGCGCGCGCGCATCGATAAAACCAGCCGTTTTCTCGACACGCTCGATGCCGCCGCCATCGACGGCAGCGAACAAAAACAAATCAAATTGAAAGCTGGCCCGCGCGAACTGGAATTCGCCGGCGATTTCTATCTGCGCAACTGGGCGCTGCCCAATGTGTTTTTCCACATCACCACCACCTACAACATCCTGCGTCACAATGGCGTGCCGGTGGGTAAGAGCGACTTTTTGGGTTGAGGTGAATCGGTAACAAAAAACCGGCCTTTGGGGCCGGTTTTTTTGGGGGCGCGCTGGCGTATTACGGGGCGTCCTGGCGCAGCGATGCTTCGGCGTCCCGGCGCCACTTTTCCCATTGCCGGTCCATGCGATCGGTGCGCTGAACTTCATAGCGGTTGAGGTAGATTGGCGGGCCAAGACGCAATGCTTCAAGCAGGATGCTCGCGTTGCGCTGCGTATAAACAGCCTGAAAAACCGCGCGTTGAATCGATTCCGCCGCTACCGCCATGCCATGTCCGCGCATCAATATCACGGGCCGGTTACCAAGCTGTGTTGCCAATGCCGCCCCAAGTTCCAAGGTACTGACGAGCATGGCGTTATCTTCACCGCCAGCGTCCCAGATTTCGAACACCGGCGCGGGCTCGGTTCCCAGAAACGCGGCATTGTGGATCACCGGCAGGAGCGGGGTGTTGGTCAAGCCAAACGGCAGCACGGCGGGGGAATGCGCGTGAACCACCGATTGTGCGTCGGGCCGGACGCGATAGATTTCGCCATGAATGAAGCGTTCGCTGTATAGCTCCTGCCCAGGCCGCGCGTTGAGCGGTGCGCCGTTCTCGTCGAATTCGATGATATCGTCGCGCTGCACCAAGGCCGGCGCACGGGAGCCCGCCATGAAATAGTGCGTGGGATTAGTGGCCGAACGCACGCTGATGTGGCCAAAGCCGTCAACTATCCCCTCATTCGCCAGAATGCGATTGGCGATAACGAGTTCTTCAATGCGTGCTTCATCTTCCTGCGATAGGGGCGTGGGCGCCGTCTGAGCGAGCGAAAACGGGGACAACATGGCGGCCAACAGGCACGAGCAAACTAATTGCCATAAGCGCTGATGATTGAGTGTGTTCTGGTACATTTATTACGCTCCTCCGCGATTCAGCCGTTCAAAAATATTCACGCGATGCCTTAGCCCGGACAGGAACATAAGGCATCTAGTTCAGGTATTTCACCACCGTCCCCCGCAAAGATAAACCCAAAAAGCCAGCCCTTGGCGCCAGTTTTTATACCGTGAAAGCGCCTCCCGGCCCTCAATTTGCCCCCATCCGCGCTACCTGGGATATAATGCGCGCCCCTTTCGGAGCTGCCCCGGAAGCGCCCTCACCAGAGCCCAACAATGAGGTATACACCGTGCAAACCCTGATGTTGAAAGCCAAGCTGCATCGCGCCTGCGTCACGCATTCGGAGCTTGGTTACGAAGGCTCCTGCGCCATTGATGCCAATCTATTGGACTTGGCCGGCATCCGTGAGTACGAGCAAATCCAGATTTACAACATCAACAACGGCGAACGCTTCACCACCTACGCGATTCGCGCCGAGGCTGGCAGCCGGGTGATTTCCGTCAACGGCGCCGCCGCGCACAAGGCCAGCGTGGGCGACCGCATCATCATCTGCGCCTATGCGTCTTACAGCGAGGTCGAACTGCTCAATCACAAACCCAAGCTGGTTTATTTCGACGATAGCAATCAAGTCACTCGCACCAGTAACGCGATTCCGGTACAGGCGGCTTAAGAGGAAGGGCTCCGTAGCAAGGTTCCGCGCTGGCGGTGGGCATGGCGAGACACGCCGCAAGTACGTCCCTGTAGGCTCCTTCCGGCCATCCATGGCCTCCAAGGGTCTCGCCATGACTACCGCCGGCACGGAACCTGGCGGCATCGCTTTATTCTTCCTCTCCCCACCGATGAATCTTGGCCTCAAAGCCAAACAATTCCAGCGCGCGGCCCACGCTTTGGCGCACGATGTCGTCGATGTGCTCTGGTTTGGGGTAGAAAGCAGGCACCGGCGGCGCCACGATGGCGCCCATTTGCGTCACGTTGAGCATACTTTGCAGGTGGCCAGCGTGCAGCGGCGTTTCGCGCACCATCAATACCAGGCGGCGGCGCTCCTTTAGCACCACGTCGGCGGCGCGGCTGAGCAGGGAGCCGGTAACGCCGGTGGCGATTTCCGACAGGCTGCGGATCGAGCAGGGCGCCACCAGCATCCCGCGAGTGCGGAAAGTGCCGCTGGCGATAACGGCGCCGATGTCGTTATTCTGATAATGCCGCGAGGCCAGCGCGCAGACCTCAGCATAGCCAAGTTCACATTCATGGCTGAGCGTGAGAATGGCCGACTTGCTCATCACCAGATGCGTTTCCGCGCCAAGCTCGCGCAATTGCCGCAGCGCCTCAATGCCGTACACAATGCCCGACGCGCCGCTGATGCCGACGATCAAACGCTCGGGAGCCCGCGCTTCTGAAGCCCGTGGTTCTAAAGCCCGTGGTTCTAAAGATTGTTGTACGTCTTTCATGTAGACTCGCCGCTCCCAAAATTCCGCCAGTAATGAGCCGCGATTGTAAGCGCTCGTGTGGATCGCGCCATGCCTCTCTTCCGCCTTAACGACATTCAACTTTCTTACGGCACGCAAGTGCTGCTCGACAAGGTCAGCTTCACGCTGCATAGCGGCGAACGCTGGGGCCTCTTGGGCCGCAACGGCGCCGGCAAATCCACGTTCTTGAAACTGCTCAGCGGCGCCGTCAAACCCGATGGCGGCGAATTCTGGCGCGAACCGGACCTGCGCGTGGCCTATCTCGATCAGGAATTGCCCGAAGCCAACGACACCACGGTGTTCGACTACGTAGCCGATGGCCTGAACGAAGCCGCCGCGCTGATCAAGACTTTTCACCAGCTCACCGAGCAGGAGCCCACCGATACCGTGCTGCGCCAACTCGAAACGGTACAGCGCGAGATCGACGCCAAGGGCGGCTGGAGTTTGCAGCAGCGAGTGGAAAGCATCATCAGCACACTGGAATTGCCGGCCCACAAGCGTATGCGCGAACTTTCCGGCGGCTGGGCGCGGCGCGTGGCCTTGGGCCGCGCCCTGGTGAATGACCCCGACGTACTCTTGCTCGACGAGCCCACCAACCATCTCGATATTCCCGCCATCGGCTGGCTGGAAAAACAATTACAAAATTATCGCGGCGCGGTAGTGGTAATTACCCACGACCGCAGCTTTCTGCAACAAGTCGCCAACCGAATTTTGGAACTGGATCGCGGTAAACTGCGCATCTGGCAGTACGACTACCGCCGTTTTCTGGAATTCCGCGACCAGCAGCTCGAAGCCGAAGCCAAAGCCAATATGGAATTCGACAAACGATTGGCGCAGGAAGAAGTGTGGATTCGCCAAGGTATCAAAGCGCGCCGCACCCGCAACGAAGGCCGCGTGCGTGCGCTCAAGGCGATGCGCGAGGAATTCAAGAACCGCCGCGAACTGCAAGGCAATGCCTCGATGCAGCTCAATACCTCCGCGCAATCCGGCAAGCTGGTGCTGGAAGTGGAAAATATTTCGCAGCGTTTTGGCGAACGCGAATTGATCCGTAATTTTTCCACCGTGGTGCAGCGCGGCGACAAGATCGGCCTGCTCGGCCCCAACGGCGGCGGCAAGAGCACCTTATTGAAAATTCTTTTGGGCCAGCTTACGCCCGACAGCGGCACGGTCAAGCAAGGCACCAAAATAGAACTGGCGTATTTTGACCAACTGCGCGCCGGGCTCGACCCGGAAAAAAGCGTGCGCGACAACCTGGCCGAGGCCAGCGACTACGTGGAAATCAATGGCAAGCCGCGCCATGTGATTTCCTATTTGCAGGATTTTCTGTTCACCCCCGACCGGCTGCGGCAACCGGTAAAAGCGCTTTCTGGCGGCGAACAAAACCGTTTAATTTTGGCCCGTTTGTTCAGTAAGCCCGCCAACCTTCTGGTGCTCGACGAGCCGACCAACGATCTTGACCTGGAAACCTTGGAATTATTGGAAGAATTATTGCTGGATTTCCCCGGTACGCTGCTGCTCGTCAGCCACGACCGCGAATTTCTCGACAACGTGGTGCAAAGCTGCATCGTGTTCGAAGGCAAGGGCAAGGTAAAACGCTACGTGGGCGGCTACCGCGACTGGCTGGCGCAAGGCGGGCATTTCGAGGACGAAACCAAGCCGGAGCCCAAAGCCGCCGCAAAAATGGAAACCGCGCCCAAGCCCGCGCGAGCGCAAAAACTTTCCTACAAACAGCAGCGCGAACTGGAACAAATCCCCAAGGACATCGAAGCCGCGGAACAGCGCATCGCCGCGCTCGAAGCCCAAGTTGCCGACCCCGCGTTCTACCAAAAATCCCACGCCGAAACCGAACCGGTATTCACCGCGCTGCGCCGCGAGCAGGAGCGCCTCGAAACCTTGTTCGAGCGCTGGCAGGAACTGGAAGCGGGCTGATTTATTTCGGCAACACAATCGCCCGCAAGGGCGGCGCCAGCATGAATTTATCCACCGCGAACAACAGCGCCGGCACCGAGCCCAAAAGATAAATCGCCATGCGCTGATACAGCGCGATGCCGATGAACACCCAGGTCAACAGCGACCACACGATCATGGCGCGTAGCAAGTGGACCATCTCTAAATAGCTGAAACCATGACAACGCGGGCAGAGGGCGGGAGTAAGCGGCGTGGCGCACAGTTTGCGCAAGCTGGTGATGGTCAAGTGCTTGCAGTGCGGGCATTCGTGCATGAGGAATGCTCAGTAAAAATCGCTGAGGCCGACGAAGGTACCGCGGTTGCGCCGCGCCAGTTCGCGCATCAGCGTGGCGAAGCGAATGCCGGTGGTCTGGTAGCGCCTGGGCTGCGAAAACAAGGTCGGAAAGCCAATGCCGTGAATACGCACCAGGCGCTGCCCATCGGCGGCGGAAGTATTGAGCTGATCCACGGTGGCGATCACATCGGCAATCGAGGGGCCGGTGAATTCGTCGCCCAGCACGTACAGGCTGATTTTCTTGTTGGGATCGTAGAAGGTGCGGATGGCGGCGACGATACCTTCGACCGGGCTCGAATCGCTGAAAGGGTTCCAGGTGCGCAAGCGCTGCATGATAGCCTGGCGCCGCGCCGGACTGTCGTCGATCCACTGGCCGCGAAAGCTGGAAAACATGTAATCGCCTTCGTCGCTGAGCACTTGGATGCCCTTCAGCTCTGGATAAATCTCCAAAGTTTGCTGCATCACTTCCATCATCCGGTTCCAGGCGTAATTGAACATGCTGCCGGAGGTGTCGATGATGAAGATGACGTATTCGCTGTCCACCGGCACCCCGCCAATGGCATTGCCGTCCACTTGCGCGCCCAGACTCGCTTGCAGGCGCTGCATTTCTTCGGTGAGCTGTTGCCGCGCCAAGGCCAGCTCGCCCTGGCGCTCCGCATCATCGGTGGCGGCGCCAGCGGTGGCGAACTCGCCTTGCAAGTCCGACAACTCGGCGCGCAGGCGGGCGATGCGGGTAGTGAAATCGGAAAGCTGTTCCTGCTGGGCATTCAGTTCACGGTTGAGCACATTGGTTTCACCGCGCAAGCTGAAGAGTTGACGCTGCAAATCGAGCACGCTGCCAGAGGTGGGCGCATCGCTAAGTTCCAGCGCGGCGGTGTCCGGCGCGGTCTTGGAGATCATCATCAACAAAATGATGGCGCCGAAACCACAGCACATGATGTCCAGAAAGGACATGGTAAAGGAGTCAGCGTCGCGTCGTTTTCGTGCCATGGCGTCATTCTAACCAAGATTGGCGCGGGGGAAAGCCGGATTGAGTCGGCTTCCCGCTGACATAGTGAAGTAAAGCGGACGCGGGGCTTACTTGCCATCCTCTGGCCCTGGTTCGCCAGTGGAATGTTCCTGGAGTTCAACGCTTTCCTTGAGATAAGGATAGATGTAGAACATCTGCACCACGCTCGCCACCAGCAAAATCCCCATGCTGCCGAACACTTTGAAATCCACCCAATATTCATGGAAGGTAAACGCCACGAACAAATTGGCGCAGCCGAGCGCGATGAAGAGCAGCGCCCAGCTCAAGTTCAATACCTTCCAGCGCGCGGCGGGCATTTCCACCAGTTGGCCGAACATCGTCTGCGCCATGTTGGTCTTGCTCCACCACTGGCTGCCGAGGAACACGGCGCCCAGAATCCAGTTCACCACCGGCGCCTTCCATTTGAGGATGCTCTCCGAGCGCAAGAGCAGCGTGATACCGCCAAACACCAGCACCGCGCCCACCACCAGCCACTGGGTGCGGCTGAGCTGGCCCTGCTTGAGCCAGACAGAGCCGAACACCAGCACCGTGCCAGCTATCAATACCGCCGTGGCGCTGAAAATGCCGCCAAGCTGAAACGCCACGCCAGCGACTTCCACCGTGCGCGGTTCCAGCTTGTAGATAATCAAAAACAGCACCAGCGGGATGTATTCGAGAAAAGCCTTCATGCCAGGACTCCTAAACAAGTGGCCAATGGTACCGCAGCCAGGCCCGCGCATGTGGTAGGCTGGCGTATTTTTCGAGGCCGGTCTCATGGCGCTCTTGTTGAGCATACATCCACTCAATCCGCAGCCGCGCTTGATTCAGCAAGCGGCGCGGGTGATCCGTGAGGGCGGGGTGGTGGTCTATCCCACCGACTCCGCCTACGCGCTTGGCTGCGCCGTGGGCAATAAAAGCGGCATGGAAAGCATCCAGCGCATCCGCCAGGTGGACAAGAGCCACAATTTCACGCTGATGTGCCGCGATCTTTCCGAAATCGCCACTTACGCGCGAGTCGATAACAGCAGCTACCGCCTGCTCAAGGCGCACACGCCGGCGCCGTACACCTTCATCCTCAAGGCCACCTCCGACGTGCCGCGGCTGTTGCAGCACCCCAAACGCAAAACCATCGGCATCCGCGTGCCTGAACATCCGGTGATTGCCGCGCTCTTGGCCGAACTCGACGCGCCGCTGCTCAGCAGCACCCTGATCCTCCCCGGCGAAACCGACCCTTTGACCGACATGGACGAGATCCAGCAGCGCTTGAAGCATCAAGTGGATCTGATCATCGACAGCGGCTTCTGCGGCCTCGAAGCCACCACCGTGATCGACCTCGAAGACGGCGCCCCCCGCGTGCTGCGCCGCGGCAAGGGGGATCCGGCGCCGTTTGAGTGAAACGCGGGATGATCTCTTGGACCTCATTGCGCTTGTCTTGAGCATGGTTATTATCGGGTGATAACATGCTTGGTCCGGACAGAGATTCCAGCCTGGATACCTTGCTGTTGCTCGATGGCGAGAGCTTTGCCGCGGATCAGAAAGGCAAGTTGTGGGTCAAGTTCAGGCGAAAGCGGTCGAAGTTTCGCCGGAGCGTCCGCACGGAATCAAATATTCCTTGACGCTCCACGATGAGGGCGGCAAACGGATTTTGGGATTCGACAATGCTCATCCGGTCAAAGAGGGCACTGGCCCAGGAGCGCGGACCA
>JAITMI010000333.1 GCA_031277435.1 Pseudomonadales bacterium | reverse complement strand
ACTTACAACTGCGAGACGATGGCGGCAACATCCATCTGCTACGCAAGCTGCCGGAAGCCACCTACCGGGAAGTGACCTCGCAAGTGGACTGGGCTACCTACAATGGTAACGTCAGCGGCAACCGCTATACGGAAATGACCCAGATTGACAAAAGTAATGTGCGGCGGCTGGCGCCCTTGTGGAGCTTCCCCCTGTCTAACGCCTTGATAGAAAACACGCCGCTGGTGGTTGAAGGCGTGATGTACGTAACGGCGGCCAACGAGGTTTGGGCGCTTGATGCCGGCACTGGGCGCGAACTCTGGCATTACCGTCAGCCTAGAACCGCCGGTGTTAGCGGTATGGCGGCAACGGGCGCCAATCGTGGCGTGGCGGTCCAAAACGGCAAGGTGTTCCTGCAAACCGATCACGCGCACATGATCGCGCTCGACCAAGCCGATGGCGCCTTGCTGTGGGATACGGAGATGGCCGACTGGCGGCAGGAGTACGCCGGTATTTCGGCGCCTCTGATCGTAGACAACGTGGTGATCGGCGGCGTAGCGGCGGCGGCGCGCGGTTTCATCGCTGGCTATGACGCTGACACTGGCGCGGAAGTCTGGCGCCGCTGGACGGTACCGATGGCAGGAGAAGCGGGCTCAGAAACCTGGATTGGCGATGCCATCAGCGAAGGCGCTGGCACCACCTGGGCCACGGGAACCTATGATCCAGAACTAGACATTCTGTATTGGGGGACCGGCAACCCCCGGCCCGCCTACGATGGTAGTAGACGTTTGGGTGATAACCTGTACACCGACAGCGTGCTGGCCTTGAATCCCCACACCGGAGATTTGTACTGGTATTTCCAATTCACCCCGCACGACACCCATGATTGGGATGCGCATGAGCCCTTGGTGCTCGTCGATACCCTGTGGCGGGGAGAGCCGCGCAAGTTGCTGTTGCAAGCGAACCGGAACGGCTTCTTCTATGTGCTGGATCGCACCAACGGGGAGTTCTTGCTGGCCAAGCCTTTTCTTAAGAATCTGAACTGGGCCTCGGGCGTGGGTGATGATGGCCGTCCCATCCTCAAGGAACTGCCGGTGATCGCGACCGGCGAAAACTTCGTCTGCCCCAGTTACCAGGGCGGCGCCAACTGGTTTTCCACTTCGTTTAACCCCGCCACGGGCCTGTACTATTTCCAGGCGCTGGAGCGTTGCGGGCTGTTTTCCACCGTAAATGGCGGCAGTAGCCGGCAGGTTCCCGGCGAAGAAGGATTTCAGAAATACGTCATCGCGATGAATATCCAAACCGGCGAGCCGGCGTTCGAGATAGCCCAAGGGCCAGCGCCCGCCACCGCCTCGGCTGGCTTGCTGACGACGGCGTCGGGCCTGCTCATCTTTGGAGAGAACAGCGGTTCCTTCATTGCCGCCGATGCGGCCACTGGCGAGGTGTTGTGGCAGTACCAGGCCAATGTAACGTGGAAGGCATCGCCGATGACGTACATGTTTGATGGCAAGCAATATATCGGCGTCGCGACGGGCACCAGCATTACCGCGTTCGGCATCGTTGAGTGAGCTTCGCCCTGACTAAACAGGGTGACTTTTTCCGCACCGGGGGATATATGAAGCTGAAGTGGTTTGTAACGGTTGTGATGGTATTGTCGCCAGCGCTGGTATTGTCCCAGGCGCCCGTCTCCGAGGGTGATGACAACACGGGTGCTGAGATTTACCAGCAGCATTGCGCCCTGTGTCACGAAAATCCCGAGGAAACCAAGGCGCCGGTGCTGGATTCGCTGCGCCGGATGGGGCCTCGGGCGGTTTCCTACGCGCTGACCAATGGCAAAATGAAGGTGCAGGCGGCGGCCTTGTCCACGGGGCAGGTCAACCGTGTGGTCGATTACTTGTCGGCTGCCGTTGTCGAGGACAATGCCTGGGTGGCAACT
Organism: Pseudomonadales bacterium; assembly: GCA_031277435.1. Taxonomy (GTDB): domain Bacteria; phylum Pseudomonadota; class Gammaproteobacteria; order Pseudomonadales; family Pseudohongiellaceae; genus CAILUG01. Next base: position 3,945 of record JAITMI010000333.1, on the reverse strand, counting down.
CATACCTGCGCCGCGCCGCGCGCCACCGTTGACTCCGGCGCCGCGATCATCGATGGCGTGGGCCTGGGGCTACGTAACCATCGCAATATGAGCGCCGGCCAGGCCGGGCTGACGCTTGGCGACATGCGCGAGTTGCAACTGGCCTGGGCAATGGGCTTTCCGCAGACCGCCAACATGCGCGCGCAGCCTGCCGTCATAGGCAATACTCTGTTCATCTCGGTTGCCGACTCCGGCCAGCTTTTTGCCCTGGACCTGGCTGAAACTCCCTGCGTCAAATGGATGTACCAGCACGCCGTACCGCTGCGAACCGCCATCAATGTTGGCGTGGTCGATGGTCGCGATGTTCTGGTGTTCGGTGATGCCTCCGCCCACGTCCAACTGGCCGATGCGAGCAGTGGTGAGCTGCTCTGGCGCACCGATGTCAAGGTGACGAGCGTGGCTAACATCACCGCCATGCCAGTGTTGTACGACGGACGCATTTACGTACCAGTGTCTACCGGGGAGCTGAATATGGCTGGCGTGCCCGAATACGAATGCTGCACCAGTCATGGCGCCGTCGTGGCCTTGGATGCCGTCACCGGCGCGGAAGTATGGACCTACCATACGATGGAAAACGCCACGCCGCGCGGCGTGAGCCGGGTTGGCACGCCGCGCTGGGGGCCTGCTGGCGCACCCATTTGGACCACGGCGGCTATTGATGAGGCGCGGGGGCTGCTGTACGTGGGCACCGGCGAAGACAACACCGAGCCGACGACTGACGTGAGTGACGCGGTGTTGGCCATCAACCTGGCCGACGGTACCTTACGCTGGAAGTTCCAGGCCAGCGCCAACGACATTTATATCGGCGGATGCAGCAGAGATCCCAGCGGCCCTAATTGCCCTCCCGCCTACAGCATCAACAAGGACTGGGATTTCGGCGCCGCGATCATCCTGGCCACGGACAGTAGCGGCGGCGACGTGGTATTGGCGGGCCAAAAGAGTGGCGTGCTGTGGGCGCTCGACGCCGACACTGGCACTTTGCGCTGGAGCACGCAGCTCAGTTCGGGCGGTGCGCTTGGTGGCATCCACTGGGGCATGGCTTTCGATGGCCAATACATCTACGCGCCAACGAACATGGGCGGCGACGACAATGATCCGCTTGGCCGTGGCCCAGGGCTCCATGCCGTCGATGTCGACAATGGCGCCATCCGCTGGTCATTCTTTCCCGAGCCGGACTGCGCGGGTGAGCGCGCGACGCGAGTGCCTTCGTGCAATCGTAACTGGGGCCTGTCGTCTTCGGCTTTGGTGGTCGATGGCGCGGTCATACAGGGCAGTAACGACGGCTTCGTAAGAATTTTTAACGGCGACAGCGGGGAATTGCTGTTCAGCTACGACACGGCCCGGGAGTTCGACACCGTGAACGGCATTCCCGCCAAGGGCGGCTCCATCGACAATGCGTCGATCATCGCCGCCAATGGCATGGTGCTGGTGCAGTCCGGTTACGGTTTGCTGGGCATACCAGGAAATGTTCTATTGGCGTTTGTGCCACGGAAATGAAGCGCGGGTATTCCCGCGGAACTTATGTGGAGAGTACCAGGAATCCGCTGTCCCAGCTTTTTTCGAGCAGGCGCGGGGCTTGTGCCTGTGTCATGGGTGTCGAGGCGCATCTACTGATCTTTAAGGTAGGAAAAGATTAGCAAGAGTCGTATATTTCTCTCATGGAGAGAAATATACGACATGAAATAATCAAAAACCTACAAGCGAGCCTCCCTCGCGGAGCGCCGTTCGACTTGGATGTGCTCAAATCCTTCGGTGTCTCCGCCAAGCTGGCTGCTCGTTACGCGCAAAGCGGCTGGCTGGTGCGTCTGGGGCAGGGGGTTTATGCCTGGCCCAATGATGCCTTCGACGCGAACGGGGCGTTGCTGTTCCTGCAAAGGCTTGTTGCCAGCCTCCATGTGGGCGGCAAGAGCGCACTGGCCTTGCAAGGAGTGCGTCATAACCTGGGCTTGCAGGATACTCTGGTGCTCTGGGGCGAAACCCGCTTCGTGCTGCCCCCTTGGTTCACCGGGCGTTTCCCAGCGCGCTACGTGAATGCCCGGCTGTTCGATTGGCCCGATTCCGGCTTGGCCGCAAAAACCCTTCATACACCACCCGGACAGCCTCAAGGCTTGCGTGTAGCGGTACCCGAGCGCGCGGTGCTGGAACTTCTATACGACGCCGGCACACGGGAAAGTCTGGAAGAAGCGCGCAATTTGTTCGATGGCCTGCGGTCTCCACGCAAGGCGCTCTTGGGGCAGTTACTGTCTTGTTGCACCAGCGTCAAAGCGGTGCGTCTGTTTTTGACCTGGGCGCGTGAAACCAGCGTCGTCGATGTGGATGAACTGCTCCAGCAATACCCGGTGCGCACGGGCAGCGACAAACGTTGGATGAGCCGCCTTGATGATGGCATCTTGCTGAGTTTGAAGCCTCATGGATAAACGTTACGCTGACACAGTTCGCCTGTTGCTGGCCATCACGCCCTCTGTGTTCGCCAACGGCATCTTTGCCCTGAAAGGCGGCACGGCCATCAACTTGTTCGTTGATCGTGCTCATGGAAGCCCCTCTCCCGAAAGTTTCTTACCCGCATAGAACGGCAGTTTCCTCCAGAATGCTTGGCCTCGGTCAAGTCAAAAACCAGCACTCGCTGGCGCCAAGCGCGCAGTGATCGCAGGCAGCGCGAGGGTAGCGCTGACCAGCATGGGCGGTGCAAGACGCTCATTCAAGAAATGTGGCTCATGAACAAGCCGTCAATATGGCAATTTGGTCTTGACTTTGTTCGGGATGGGGGGGGTATGATACAGGACAGTCGCGCTATTTCTACTAGTCTTTCTCCAAAAAAGATAAGACACAAAGCTTGCGCGTCGCCGTACCGACAAACAGGTGATTCGGATCACGCTGAGTCAAAAATAATGACAACTAAAAAACAATGAAAAAAAAGGAGAAGATGAAATGAGAGTATCCGAAAACAGAACCAAAAAAAGTCTTTTGGCCGCGGCCATCGCAAGCTTGTTCGCCGGGGTGACGGAAACCGCGCTGGCGCAGAACGCCTCGAATCTTGAAGAAATCACCGTCACTGGTTCACGTATCCGCAACACCTCGGGGTTCGAGACACCTACGCCGGTTACTTCGATCTCGTCGTCTGAATTGCAAGATTTTGAACCGGGCAATACAGTATCGCAGCAATTGAGTTCGTTACCGCAGTTTTTCAATAACAGAACCTCGCAAGAAACCAGTGACGGCAGCCGTTTCAGCCCCGCTGGCAACACCTATACCTTCCTCAACCTGCGCAGCCTTGGCGGTAACCGCACGCTGGTACTGCTTGATGGTTACCGCTTGCAGCCTTCCGATAAACAAGGCACCGTGAACCCGGACCTCTTGCCCAACTCACTGATGCGCAGCGTTGACGTTGTCACCGGCGGCGCCTCGGCGGCTTATGGCGCGGATGCCGTCGGCGGCGTGGTGAACTTCATTCTGGACCGAGAGTTCGAAGGGCTCAAGCTGGATGTTGGCGCTGGCCAGCATGAAAGCGGCGTGGGCAAGCAGTGGCGCGTTGGCGTGGCGGCGGGCAAATCGTTTTTCGATGGCCGCCTCAACGTCATTGGCTCCTTCGATAATTTGGAAATCGACCAGATCAACGGCGACCGCAACAGCATCGGCAATTTTCGCCGCTGGGGTTGGGTGCGCAACCCGGATTGGTCGCCCGGCGCGCCGGCTGGCGTGCCGCAGCGTTTGACCTTTCCCGACGTGGTTTCGACCTTGTCCTCGCCCACGGGTTTGATTCTGCAACCGGGTACGCCGCTCAACAATATGCAGTTCACGCTCGATGGCACCGGCATCGTGCCTTTTGTCTACGGCAGCGTTGCTTCGCCTCCCAATCAGCAAGGCGGCACCAGTTCCACGACCGGCGGCCCCGAGGCGGCGGCGCGC
>JAITMI010000359.1 GCA_031277435.1 Pseudomonadales bacterium | reverse complement strand
TGGGAGCCTGCGCAGTTGACGTGGATTCAGAAAGACCCGGCGGAGGCGGTTGAGGTGATTAGCCGCAACTTGGCCGAGGCGATCATTCAGGATCAACTGAATACCGCCATTGCTGGTTTGGTTGCTGCAATCAGCAACAACGCGGCTTGCGTGAATGACGTATCGGCCACGGCTGGTGTGACGTATTCAGCCATCAACGGCGCTCATGCAAAGTTTGGCGATGCGTCGGCGCAGTTGGTGGCGCAGGTGATGACTGGCGAGGTTATGCACAAGTTGATTGGGCAGAACCTGAATAACGATCAGCGCCTGTTTGTGGCGTCGAATGTGACGGTGTTCAGCATTCTTGGCCGCCCGGTGGTGGTAACGGATGCGCCAGCGCTCTACGAAGTTGGCGCATCCCAAGCGCCGAACCTGCAAAAGGTGCTTTCTCTCACGAGCGGCGCGGCTTTGGTGCATGACGGCAGTGACCTGGTAACGAACGTGGATTCAAGCAACGGCAGGGAGCGGATTGAAACCACGTTCCAGGCCGATTACACGTTTGCTCTTGGCCTGCGTGGTTACGCATGGGACACCGAGAACGGCGGCAAGTCGCCTACTGACGTAGCCATCGGCACGGGCGCGAACTGGGATAAGTTCGTTACCAGCGACAAGGCTACTGCTGGTGTTATCGCTATTGGCGATGCCAGCAAGTAAGTGAATGAATGAACCCGCATCAGGTGAAATCCTGTTGCGGGTGATTTTTTTGGAGAAAAGCATGGATCAGAAGATTGCCTACGAAAAGCATCCGGTGTCGCCGGAACGCAAGAAGAAGCTGCGCGAGCAGGGTTTCATCATCGTTGACGCGCGGTTCAAGCCGAAGGGTGAGGCCGACAGCAAGAAGGCCAGCGATCAGGTCGATACTGAACAAGCCAAGGACGCGCTGAAAGCCGCTGGCGTGGAGTTTGACGCGCGGATCGGCAAGGACAAGGCGGCGGCGTTGTATGCGGCGTTTGCGGCGTCTGGCATGACGGGCGAGGCATGGAACGCGCTTGATGATGCCGAGAAGGCGAAGCTGATCGAGGCGGTCAAGTGAGCTTGATCGTCGCGCCCGATCCTGATTTCGATTCGCTGGTGAGCGTGGCTTTTGCCGACGCTTATCACGTGAGTCTTGGGAATCAGGCATGGGAGCCGCTCACGCTTGAAGCCAAGGAAGCGGCGCTCAGGCGGGCAACGCAGTACGTGATGGCGCGGCGGGTGAAGGAGCATTACCTGAATCCGCTGCACTACAACGTGAAGGCGGCGACCGCCGAGGCCGCGCTGCGTGCCAATGACGGAACGCTGTACGCCGATGTTGAAGCGCAGGCGGTGGTGAGTGAGACGGTGGGGCCGATTTCAACGACTTACGCGGCTTCGACCAGCGGCGGGCGGATGCGGTTTCCGGTGATTGATGACTTGCTGCGCGGACTGATTGAGGGTGATGGCGTGGTAAAGCTGGTACGAGCATGACGGTAATCGCATACGACGGCAAAACGGTAGCCGCTGACAAACGGGGGATTGACGGCTGCGGCTTGGTGCGTACCGTAACCAAGATTTTCCGGCGCGAGCGTGATGGCTTGGTCGCTGCGATTACCGGGACACATGCTGTCGGACTCGAAATGTACGAATGGTGGCGCAGCAATTCAAACGATAAGGACTTCCCGGTTTCGGCGCGAGAAGATGATGCGTCGTTAATCATCATTGGTGGCGGTCGCGTTCTTGTTTACACAGTCGGGCCACAACCTGTTACGCAAGAAGAAGATCAGGTGGCCTTTGGTTCGGGGCGTGATTTTGCTTTGGCCGCTATGGCGCTTGGCAAGACCGCAGTCGAAGCGGTTGAGCTTGCCTGTCGCTTTCAGTCAGATTGTGGCAATGGGATCGACACGCTGGAGCCTGCGCCACGAAGCATCTATACAGACCGATCAGCCAATGGGAAGGTAGCGAGGTGGTGCGAATGACGATTGCCAAGGCGGTTGACGTGCTGAAAGCGGCCATCCAAACCGATCCGGCGCTTGCATGGTCGTGGCACTGTGCTATCTGGTCTGGTGCTCATGATGAAGGGCTTGAAACTGGCGCTGCGAATCGTGCGGCGGCGCGTGTGATGAAGATGGCCTTTGGCGCGGACACCACCGTGCATGAAAACTTTCGTCCTGAATGGCGCTGACCAATGCGACTTTGTTCTGAAGAAGGCAAGCCGGGCTATCGAGAGTGGCGAGCCATTCGCAAACGCGGTTTGGTTCCCATCACCAGATTGAATGGGCAGCTTGTCGCAGGGTGCGTGACGGTGGATACCAAGCTCGGATCGGTGACGGTAATTGAGTTTGATGAATCTGGCCGCCTGGTGTTGAGTGCGCGCGGGGATCGGGTGCGCGCGGCGCGCAAATTTGGGCGCGTGGAGTTGGAGTTCAAACGCAGGGAAAAACCTGGTGCGCGAAATTATCGCGTGGTGATGACCGATGACGGACAAGTTCAATTACGCTAAGACCGCTGCTACCGCCGCTCGCCTGATCGGGCGCTTTGGCGCTGCGGCCACGCTGCGCCGCAATTCTGGCTCGCAATATGACCCATCGACGGGTACGGCTGTGCCGTCATGGGCCGAGTATCCCTGCACCGTTGCGGAAGTGAACTACGAAGCCAAGGATATTGACGGTACGCTGATTCAGGCGAGTGATCGGCGGTTGCTGGTTGCGCCCGATGTAAGTCAAGCGCCCCGGACTGGCGACGTGTTCAGGCTGGCGAGCGGGGCGGAAGTGACGGTTATCAATGTGAAAGCGACTGCGCCAGCGGGCAAGACGGTGCTTTATGACGTGCAGGTGCGTGGAGCATGAGCAATCTTGGCGAGCAACTGCGGCAGATCGCGGAGCGTCAAAAGCTAAAGCTCGAAACGGTTGTGCGGAGGACGGTATTCCAGATGGCCACGCAGATGGTGAATATGTCGCCAGTGGGTAATCCTACCCTGTGGTTGTCGCTGCACCCCTATACGCCGGTGGAAATCGGCAAGGATGGAAAGTTCAAGCCAGCCGGTGATACCGAGACCAGGCTCAAGCCGCCAGCGGGCTATGTCGGCGGCAGGTTCAGGAATAACTGGCAGTACGGTGAAGGTTCAATAAACCGGGATACCAGCGCGCCGCCGGATGCAAGCGGGTCTGGATCGCTGGGACGCATTGAGGCGGGTATTGCAAGCTGGAAGCCGGGTGAAACCATGTACATCACTAATTCGCTCGAATACGCTTATTCTTTGGAGGTAGGGCACTCTTCACAAGCCCCGGTGGGCATGGTCGCTGTGACGATGGCGAATTTTCAGGCCCATTTCCAGCGCGCTTTGGCTGATGCGAGGGCGTTATGAGCCAGCAGCGCATTCGTTCCGCCTTTGAGGATCGCCTTGCTTCGTGGGCCGCCGCGCGGTTGCTGCCGGTGGTTTGGCAGAACGCTGGCGCGGAATTGCCGACGACCGATCACCTGCGCGCTTACCTGCTACCGGCTGAAACCACGTCGCGCGACTTGGCGGGCGACATGCGCAGCTATCGGGGGGTGTTTCAGGTGTCGGTGTTCACGGAGCCGGGGCAAGGGCCGAACCGGGCCGAGCAATTGGCGCGCGAGCTTGACGAGTTGTTTCCGGTCGCTTTGCTCATGCCCAGCGGCGGACTGAATGTGATGGTGCTGTCGCCCATGTCGGCAATGCCAGCGCTTCAGGAAAGCGATTGGTTTTCGATTCCGTGCCAGTGCCGCTATGGAGCGGAAGAGGTTATCCAATGAAGCTATCAACTCTCGTTCTTGCCGAGACACTGATTCGGCTTGGAAAAGGGATCATCAGCGCGGTCGAACGCTGGCTTGAAGAAGCCAAGCAAGGCCGCTGAAAACAGGCGCTCGCAGGCCGCTTATTCGTAGCCTGCCACTTAGTCAAACAGCCTCGGGGCCGGTAACTTCGGTCCGGACGCACCGGCCATTTTCCTCGCTGCAAATCGCCGCCCTCGGGCGGTTTCTTTTTGCCGAAAGGGAAACATCATGTCTTATTCTTTTGCCGACGGCAGTCGGTTTCTTTTGGGGACGCAACTTAGCGCCGCCGCTCCTATTACAGCGGCGTCAAACGACAACCCCACCGTTCTTACCGTGGCGAACAGTTTTGCCACGGGTGATGAAATTCTGGTTTCTACCGGCTGGGATGATCTGACGGATTCGGTCTATGTGCCAAGCGAGATTACCGGCAGTAATATGACGCTGGGCGGGACGATCCCGATTGATACCACCGATGAAAACTTTTTCCCGCCCGGCTCCGGCACGGGTACGGCACAGAAGGTGACGCAGTGGCTTGAGATCGGGCAGGTGCTGACGATCAGCAGTAGCGGCGGCGATCCTCGGTTCGTGAATATTGAACCGCTGGCGCGGCGTAACTCGATTCAGGTGCCGGTTGGCTTTAACCCGCAGAGCATCACGCTGACCATCGGTTATGACCCGACGCTACAGGGCTATCAGGCGCTGGTCGCTGCCGCGCGCACGCTGCAACGCCGGGCGTTCAAATTCCTGCTGGCTGGCGGTCAAAGGGGATATGGCTATGGCTATGTCTCGATCAATGAGATGCCTCAACTGTCCAGGGGGCAGCCCAACCAGGTGAGCGCAACGATTGCGCTGTTGGGTAAGTTTGTCGGCTACGAAGCGGTGTAACAGCCAATCGGGGCCGATCCCGTAACCCGTCAAGTCTCATGGCTTGGCGGGTTTTGTTTGCCCGCCTGGCTTTGCCTCGCGGGTTTTCTTTTGGAAAGGCCCAAAATGGCAAAGTTCAAATTCGGCGAGCCGCCTAAAACTTTTGATTCCACCATCAAATTCACCACGCTCGACAAAGAGGTGGTGGATTTTGGGGTGACGTTCAATTACCGCGACAAGGAAGAATTGGGCACGCTTCAGGCTGAAACGCTTGGAACTGGCATCGCCGAGCGGCGGGCCATGCTTAAGGAGAGCGAGCAGGCCGAGGTGCCGTTCATCCAGCTTGCGAGCTCCGATGTTGACGGGATTACCGAGTACTTGATGAAAGCCATGCACGGCTGGACGCTTGATGTTGAGTTCAACCGGGAAAACGTGCGCGCGCTCGTCAAGCGATACCCGGCTGCCGCAGCCGCCATTGACGCGGCGTACCGCTTGGCCTGCAACGAGGGCCGCCTGGGAAACTGAGAGAGCTTGCGCGGGCGCTGTACAAGAAAGAGGAATTGAAGCGGCCCATGATGGTTGGCTTCGATTTGTTCGCGCTCGCGCAAGAAGAAGAAACCCCGATCTGGCCGGAAAACGAACTGGCGTACAACACGTTTACCCGGTTGTTGACGCAATGGCGCGTGGGCCTGAACGGAGCTACCGGGCTGGACTACACGGCGGTGCTGGCGTTCATCCGCACGTTGCGTCTTCCGCGGGTCGAAGCCGATGAACTGTTTGCCGACATTCAGCTAATGGAGTCATGGGCGCTTGCGGCGTTGGCCGAGAAGGACAAGTAGTGACACGCAATCTGCGAATCCGTTTCGGCGGGCTTTGTGTATGAATAAGATAGCTGGACCCGCGTGTTATTTGTAAATATCAGATTTTTTATTATCTGAAAAGTCCATTTGTAACGCAGGTACAGCTATCTAAAGTTAAGTGTTTGGGCTGCAACGTTCCCGATGCGCCCGCCCTGCCCTTGCCAGCGGTTGAGGTGGCAGTGGTCATGCTGGCGTGGTGTTGGTTGCTTTTTGCTTTTTGATCTTTTGGGCTGCTATTTCAATAAGATCCGGGAGCGTCTCTACTTTTTCGCATAGACCAACGAGGAACCGGGCATATGCGGTGTCTTTTTTAGTGAAGCACTTCTCGCACAATTTCAGAACGGAACCTGCAGCGTGCCACCTTGCTATGAAGTTGTAAATGTTGTCTGGTGTTATTTCAAAAGTTTTTAGTTTCTTGAAATCTT
>JAITMI010000316.1 GCA_031277435.1 Pseudomonadales bacterium | reverse complement strand
TGGTTCAACGTGACCAAGGCGCGCCCGAACTTCAGCGGGCACGAACAGCCGCACCGCCCCGCCGATCTTGGTTTTTACGATTTGCGAGTGCCCGAGACACGCCGGCTGCAAGCGGAACTCGCCCAAGCCGCTGGCCTTCACGGCTTTTGTTATTACTATTATTGGTTCGCGGGCAAGCGGTTGTTGCATGAGCCGATCGACGCGCTGCTAGAGCCCGAGGCGCCGGATTTTCCCTATTGCCTGTGCTGGGCCAATGAAAACTGGTCGCGCGCCTGGGATGGCAGAAGCGGCGAAGTGCTGATCGCGCAGGAACACAGCGAGGAAGATCACCGCAATTTTATCCGCAGTTTATTTCCGCATTTCCGTAACCCGCATTACATTCGTGTCGATGGCCGCCCATTGTTATTGATCTACCGCATCGACATCATCCCTGACGTGCAACAGGCGGTTAATTTTTGGCGCAGTGAATGCGCGCTCGCTGATATTGAGGACCCCTATCTGGTAGCGGTGCAGAGTTTTGGTACTACCGATCCAACACCTTACGGTTTCGACGCCGCCGTGGAATTTCCACCGCACGACACGCACATGCAGTGGAATTGCAACCGCGACTACCGCAAGCGCATGCTCAACCCTGATTTCAGCGGCAACATCATCGACATCCACCACGTAAGCAAGCAGGCGCTGGCGCAGCCGGTGCCCCACTACACGCGCTTTCGCACCGTCATGCCGCGCTGGGACAACACCGCGCGCCGGCAGGATACGGGGTTGATTTTCGTCAATTCCACGCCGGAACATTATCAAGACTGGCTCACGCGCACGGCGGCTTACACGCAAGAACACCTCAATGGCGATGAACGTTTGCTGTTCATCAATGCCTGGAACGAATGGGCCGAAGGCTGCCACCTCGAACCCGATCAAGCGCACGGATATGCCTATCTCGACGCCACGCGCCGCGCGCTCGCCACACCAGAATGCACTACGGACACCGCGCCAAGCTCCCCCAGCACGCCACAAGTCGCGGCGCCAATTACGCACGAGGCATCTCCCGCCACGCCACAACCAGAGACTCCACTCATGCCGGAACCCAGCGAGCACGGCACTACTCCCAGCCCTCGCAAACAATTTTTATCGCGCATTCTGTATGCGCTCTACCGGCGCCTGCCCTTGGCAAACTCCAGCAAAAGGGTGTTGGCGCACTGGCTGTTTTCCCTCTTTCCCTGGCCTTTTACCGGTACCAGCGCCTACCAGCATTGGAAACAAAGCACGGCGCTGAACGTGGCGCGATATTCCAAAATAGCCGCGGCGCCCATCACGGGCGCTACGCCTGAAAGCGCGGCGAAAATTCATTTCCCCGAAGCCGTCACGCCGCTCGTCTCCATCATCGTACCGGTATACGGAAAAATTAATTATTCGCTACATTGTCTGCGTTCAATACAAGACAGCAAAAGCCACGTACCCTTTGAAGTAATCGTTATCGATGATTGCTCAACGGATGGCTCGATAGAATTATTGACCAAAGTGAATGGCATTCGCCTTTTGCGTAACGAACAAAACCTCGGCTTTCTGCGTACCTGCAACAAGGCCGCGCAGGCGGCGCGCGGCGACTATCTGCTGTTTCTCAACAATGACACGCAGGTTCTGCCTGGCTGGCTGGACGAGCTGTACGACACCTTCCTCTCGCAAGCGGATGTGGGCCTGGTGGGCTCCAAGCTCTTGTTCACCGATGGCTCCTTGCAGGAAGCGGGCGGCATTATTTACCGCGACGCCTCCGGCATGAATTATGGCCGCGGCGCTGACCCCAACAGCCCCGAATACAACTACCTGCGCGACGTCGATTATTGTTCCGGCGCCAGCATCATGGTACCGCGCGCGGTATTTGAACAACTCGGCGGTTTCGACTTGCGCTTCGCGCCGGCTTATTACGAAGACACCGACCTCGCCTTCGCCTTGCGCCAGCTCGGTTTACGCGTACTGTACCAGCCATTCTCGCAAGTATTCCATTTCGAGGGCATCACCTCCGGCACCGATCTCACGCAAGGCGTCAAATCTTATCAAGTGGTGAATCAGGCGAAATTCCGCGACAAATGGCAGGCGGCGCTCGCCACGCACGGCGCCGCCGCCGAGGCCATTACTCAACAGCGTGAACGCAAGGTCCAGCGCCGCGCGCTAGTCGTGGATTGGGCGACGCCGACGCCCGACAAGGATTCCGGCTCCATCGACACTTACAACTATTTGCGCATGTTGCAGACGCTGGGCTTCAAGGTAGTGTTCTGCCCCAACGACTTGCAACATGCCGGCGCTTACACGGAAAACTTGCAGCGTCTTGGCATCGAATGCCTGTACCGGCCTTATGTGGGTTCGCTGCGCGAGCATCTCAAGCGGCAGGGCGGCGAATATGATCTGGTGATGCTGTTTCGCGTGCATGAAGCGGCACAGCACATCGCCCAAGTGCGCCGCCTTTGCGATAAAGCCAAGGTAATTTTCAATACCGTGGACCTGCATTTTTTGCGCGAGCAGCGCCAAGCCGAGGTGGAAAATTCCGCTACCTTGCTGGCACAAGCCGAACGCACCAAAGCGCTGGAATATTCGGTTATGAAACAATCGCAGGCCACCATCGTCATCAGCGAGGCGGAGCGTTTGCTGTTGCAAGAGCAATGGCCCGATCTCAAGGTCGCGGCGATTCCCTACGTGCGCGAAGTACAAGGTTGCGCCTTGCCGTTCGCCCAGCGGCGCGATTTGATGTTCGTGGGCGGCTTTTCGCATGATCCGAACGTTGATGCGATGAACTGGTTTTTGACCGATATCTGGCCGCTGGTGCGCGCGGTTTTG
>JAITMI010000281.1 GCA_031277435.1 Pseudomonadales bacterium | reverse complement strand
GGGCGCTAAAACCGCCCAGCTACACACTGAGCGATAGCGCGTTACTGATAAAAAGCGGCGCCTTCTCCTTGCAACTTGCTCTCGCCAACATCAAACGCATCACGCCTGCTAACGTATTTCCATCTCAAACGGCCTTGTCGCGCAAGGCGCTGCGTATCGACTATCTCTATGGCGAATCCGTTACGATTTCTCCAGAGCAGAAGGAGGCGTTTATGACGGACCTCGCCACGCGCTACAAGAATGAAACCGCGCATATGCTTCCCGGTGTAGCGGTTTAGACGGACGGCGATACTGATATTCACCTGCGTCAGCGCGGCTCTCTCATCAGGAGCAAAATAACCCCATGTCCCACTACCAACCCGACAACACCGCCCTGCGCACCGCACTCTGGCGCGCGCTGCACGTACAAACTGACGCACCGCCGCATGTATTTAACGACATGATCGGTCTACAACTAGCGGCGCCAGAGGAGGGCTGGCAACAGCGGCCCGACATGAGCGATTTCACGCGCCCCTTTCGCGCCTCCATTCTCGCTCGCGCGCGTTTTATCGAGGATTTGCTGGAGGAACGCTTCGCGCAAGGGGTCGCCCAATACGTCATCCTCGGCGCTGGCCTCGATACCTTTGCGCAGCGCCGCCCGGACTTGGCCGCGCGCATGCAGGTGTTCGAGATCGATCAGCCAAATACACAGGCATGGAAGCGCGAGCGGCTTATCGAACTCGGTTTTGGCGTGCCGCCGTTTTTGCATCTGGCGCCGGTCGATTTTGAAGCGGGCGACGATTGGTGGGCGCGCCTGATAAACGCGGGCTTCGACACGGCGCGGCCCGCGCTGGTGGCCTCCACCGGCGTCAGCATGTATCTGACGCTGGACGCGATCAAGGCCACCTTGCGCCAAGTGGCCACGCTCGCGCCCAACTCCTGCTTCGCCATGTCTTTCATGCTGCCCTTCGATTTGCTGGACCCGGACATACGCCCCGGCGTCGAGCGCGCCGCCGCTGGCGCGCGCCAGAGCGGCACGCCGTTCATCAGCTTCTTTACGCCCGCCGAAATGCTGGCGCTGGCGCGTGAAGCCGGCTTCCGCGACGCTCAGCACATCGCCGCCGCCACGCTGGCCGAACGCTATTTCTCAAACAGAAGCGACGGTTTACGGCCACCCAACAATGCGGAGGAACTCTTGCTGGCGTGGACCTGATTTCCCCGCCGCCATGACGCCAGGGTTTGGGTGAGCGCGCTTCCCCCGTACAATCCCCCGCATGACTGACGCAGCTCCCGCCGATGAACAACTGCCGCTCACGCTACTCAAGGGCGTGGGGCCGCAATTGGCCGCAAAATTGGCTCAGCTTGGCATTAGCACCATACTTGATCTTTTGTTCCATTTGCCGCTGCGTTATCAGGATCGCACGCGGCTGACGCCGATCGCGGCGCTGCGGCAAGGCGATGACGTGGTGATCGAAGGCATGGTGGCCGGTTGCGCCGTGGTGCAGGGGCGGCGGCGCAGTTTGATGGTGAAGGTGCAAGATGGCAGCGGCGTGACCACGCTGCGGTTTTTTCACTTCAGCGCCGCGCAAGAGCGCGCCTTGGCGGTGGGCGCGCGCATCCGCGCTTATGGCGAAGTGCGCTGGGGCAAGGCCGGGGTGGAGCTGTATCACCCGGAATATCAATTATTGCAAGGCAGCGCGCCCATCGCGCTGGAAGATCACCTGACGCCGGTCTACCCCGCCACCGAAGGTTTGCAGCAAACCCGCCTGCGCAAACTTCTGGACCAAGTGTTCGTTTATCTCGATACACAGCACGCGCTGCCTGAACTGTTGCCGGAAGAATTGCGCCAGAAAATGCACTTCATGCCGCTGATGGACGCGCTGCGCGTGATTCATTACCCGCCGCCCGATCTCACGCCGGCGCGGCTGCAAAGCGGCGAACATCCAGCGCAGCGGCGTTTGGTGTTTGAGGAACTCTTGGCCAATTATCTGAGTTTGCGCCGCCTGCGCGATCAGGCGCGCAGCCAGGCGGCGGCGCCGCTGCAAGGAGACGGCTCGCTGCGCCAGGCCTTGCTCCGCGCTCTGCCTTTCCCGCTCACCAAGGCGCAGCGGCGGGTGAGCGAGGAAATCAGCCGCGACCTCAGCGCCGCGCAGCCAATGTTGCGGCTGGTGCAAGGTGACGTGGGCTCGGGCAAAACCCTGGTGGCGGTATTGGCCGCGCTGCAAGCGGTGGAGGCGGGGTATCAGGCGGTATTGATGGCGCCCACGGAAATTCTGGCGGAACAGCATTTTCTCACGCTCGATGCCTGGCTCAGCCCGCTCGGGGTAGAACTGGCTTTTCTCAGTGGCCGCATCAAGGGCAAGAAGCGCGACGCGGCATTGGAGGCGCTGCGCTCGGGCCAGGCGCGGCTGATCGTTGGCACGCACGCCTTGTTCCAAAACGAGGTGCAATTCGCGCGCCTGGGCCTGGTGATCGTGGATGAGCAGCACCGCTTCGGCGTGCATCAACGCTTGAGCCTGCGCGAAAAAGGCCATAGCGCCGGCGCCTGGCCGCATCAATTGATCATGACCGCCACGCCGATTCCGCGCACGCTCACCATGAGCGCCTATGCTGATTTGGACTGTTCAGTCATCGACGAACTGCCGCCGGGCCGTACCCCCGTCAATACCGTGTTATTGCCCGCCGAACGCCGCGCCGCCGTGGTGGCGCGCATCGCCGCGGCTTGCGCCCTGGGCCGCCAGGCGTATTGGGTGTGCACCTTGATCGAGGAATCGGAAGTGCTCGAATGCCAGGCCGCCGAGGCTACCTTCGCGGATCTGTGCGCCGCGTTGCCCGCGCTCAAGCTGGGGCTGATTCATGGCCGCATGAAACCACGCGAGAAGGCGCAGGTGATGAGCCAGTTCAAAAATGGGGAATTGCAACTTTTGGTCGCCACCACCGTGATCGAAGTAGGCGTGGACGTGCCGAATGCCTCGCTGATGATCATCGAAAATCCCGAGCGTCTGGGGCTGGCGCAATTGCACCAGTTACGTGGCCGGGTAGGGCGCGGCGCGAGCGAAAGCCATTGCGTGCTGTTGTACCAAAATCCGCTCTCGGGCGCGGGCAAGGAGCGGCTGAGCATCATGCGCGAGAGTAACGACGGGTTTTACATCGCGCAAAAAGACCTGGAAATCCGCGGCCCCGGCGAAATTCTCGGCGCGCGCCAGAGCGGGCTGGCGCAACTGCGTATCGCTGATCTGGGCCGCGACAGCGCGCTGCAACCGGCGGTGCGGCAGTGGGGCGAGTGGATTCGCGCCGAGCATCCGGCGCTGGCCGCGCCCTTGATCCGCCGCTGGCTTGCACAAACCGAGCGTTACGGCAACGTATGAAAGCCGGCGCGAAGCGCGGCGGCATTGCTCCGGCGCGGCGCTTTTACTGCTAGAATCCCGGCGAAATTTCCAGAGTTTCTTAGGACATGGTCGAGCATCCAGACTATCCGCGCCTGTTGCAGTGCATCGAGCTCTTTTACTTCGCTTACCGCTCCTTCACTTCGGTGCCGGATCGCATTCTGCAAGAGAAAGGTCTGGGCCGCGTGCATCATCGCATTCTCTATTTCGTGGGCCGCAATCCCGGCATCAACATCAACGAGCTGTTGCAGATTCTCGCGGTGAGCAAACAGGCGCTGAACGCGCCGCTGCGCAAACTCACCAATCAAGGGCTGATTGAAGCGGAAACCGCCAGCCACGACCGCCGCGTAAAACAGTTGCGCCTGAGCAAAAGCGGCGCGCGCCTGGAAACGCGGCTCACCAACGCGCAAATGGAACACTTGGCCCGCGCCTTCGCCAGCACCGACAAAAACGCGCTGGAATGCTGGATGCGAATCATGCAGGCGATGCCGAAGGCGCAGTGACTTTTGTCATGAACGGTTCGCCTTCATCACCAAAAGCCCCTGGTTTTCCGCGGCGTTTTCTCGCCCAGCGCTTTCCCATCGCCTACCGCCGCGCGCCGGACTTCTGGCGGCTGATGCGCATGGACCGGCCCATCGGCATTTACGTGTTGTTATGGCCGACGCTGTGGTGTTTGTGGATCGCCGCGCAAGGCGTGCCTGATCTTGATCTCTTATTGATTTTCACGCTCGGCACGGTATGTATGCGCGCGGCGGGTTGCTGCATCAACGATTACGCCGACCGCCATTTCGACGGCCAGGTGAAACGCACCCGCGAGCGCCCCATCGTCACCGGCAAGGTGAGCCCGCGCGAGGCGCTTTATGCTTGCGCCGCGCTCTGTGTTTTAGCCTTCATGCTGGTGCTCTTTACCAACCGCTTCACCATTCTGATGAGCGGTGGCGCGCTCGCGCTCGCGCTGTGCTATCCCTTCGCCAAGCGCCACACGCATCTGGCGCAAGCGGTGTTGGGCGCGGCTTTTTCCTGGGGTGGTTTGATGGCCTTTACCGCGCAAACGGGCACTTTGCCCGCGCCCGCCTGGCTCTTGTACACGGCCAATGTGTTATGGACCGTCATGTACGATACCGAATACGCGATGGTGGACCGCGACGATGATCTCAAGATCGGCGTCAAATCCACCGCGATTTTGTTTGGCGCCGCCGATCGCCTCATCATCGGCCTGCTGCAAGCGCTAT
>JAITMI010000276.1 GCA_031277435.1 Pseudomonadales bacterium | reverse complement strand
GCGCCAAAGCCCCATCGAAGACGCGGAAATTTCCGATTTTCTCGCGCATAAACCGCTGAATTTGCGCGCTACGCTGGATAAGCACGAGGCTTACGCTGGCGCCGATTTCGTCATTATCGCCACCCCTACCGATTACGATCCAGAAACCAACTACTTCAACACCAATTCCGTGGAAGCGGTGATTCAAGAGGTGCTACGGATCAATCCGGCGGCGGTGATGGTCATCAAATCCACCGTGCCGGTTGGTTTCACCATGCGCTGCCGCGAAAAATACAATTGCCAAAACTTACTGTTTTCACCTGAATTTTTGCGCGAAGGCAAGGCGCTTTACGACAACCTGCACCCCTCGCGCATCGTGGTAGGGGAGCGCTCCGAACGTGGGCGAATATTCGCGGATTTGCTGCGGCAAGGCGCGCTGAAGCAGGATATTCCCGTGCTCTACACCGGCAGCACCGAGGCCGAGGCGATCAAGCTCTTTGCCAATACCTATTTGGCCATGCGCGTGGCCTATTTCAACGAACTCGATACCTATGCCGCGGTGCATGATCTCGATACTCATCAGATCATTGACGGGGTAGCGCTGGACCCGCGCATTGGCGCTAATTACAACAATCCGTCCTTTGGTTACGGCGGTTACTGTTTGCCCAAGGACACCAAACAAATGCTCGCCAATTACAAGGACGTGCCGCAAAACCTCATCAAGGCCATCGTGGACGCCAACACCACGCGCAAGGATTTCATCGCTGAAAGTGTGCTTAAACGTAATCCGCGCGTGGTTGGCGTTTATCGTTTGGTGATGAAAGCCGGTTCCGATAATTTTCGCGCTTCCAGCATTCAGGGCATCATGAAACGCATCAAGGCCAAAGGCATTGAAGTCGTCATTTATGAGCCGGTGTTGAAAGAGGCTGAGTTTTTCCACTCGCGCGTTGTAAACGGTTTGGCGCAATTCAAACGGTTGGCCGATATCGTGATCGCCAATCGCATGGTGGAAGAATTGCAAGATATTGCCGATAAAGTTTACACCAGGGATATTTTTGGCGGTGATGCGTGATGGCGGCAACCAGCACCCGCCCCGCGGATTTCAAGCCCCAGATCGATTCGCTGCGGGCATTCGCGGTGCTGGCCGTGTGGTGTTATCACCTGTGGTTTTCGCGCTTGCATGGACTGGGCGATATGGGGGTGCGGTTGTTCTTCGTGATCAGTGGCTACCTGATTACGCGCATTCTGATGAATGGGCGCGCCACATGCGCCAAAGACGGCTGGGGCGCGCAATTTTTTATGTTACGTGCATTCTATATTCGCCGCTTTTTGCGCTTGTTTCCGGCTTACTATTTGCTACTGCTGATTCTGGGCTTGACCGCTGGTTTGGGCGATAGCCTCTGGTGGCACCTCAGCTACACGTCGAACTTCTGGTTTGTCCATACCGGAGAGTCTACGCCGTGGTATACCGCCCACTTCTGGACGCTATCGATTGAGGAACAGTTCTACCTGTTCTGGCCTCTCCTGCTGCTCTTGACGCCGCCACGCTACTTGTTGGGCCTGGCGCTGATCATGTTCGCGGTGGGGCCGGTGAGCCGGGCTTGGCTGTTCACGGCGCATTACGGCGAATTCATCACTTTTTTCGCCACACCCGTAGCTTTCGATGCGCTAGGTTGCGGCATTTTGCTGGCTTGTATCGAGCATAAAATCTGGGCGCGGCGCGCCGTATTCTGGATTGCAGCCGGCGCGGGGCTGGGTCTTTATTTGTGCTATTGGCTGACGATGTTGGCTGGCGGCATGGAGGCTGGCTGGATTCTGGAAGTTCCGGCAAAGATGCTGAAAACCGTGCTGCTCGGGGCCGCCGTTTATTACGCCGCGATGGACGTGACAAGCGGTTTGGCGGGAAAAGTGCTCGACTGGCGCCCGCTCCGGGCGCTGGGCAAGATCAGCTACGGGCTGTATCTCTACCATGTGCCGTGCTGGCTGCTGGTGTGGCAAGCGCAAGAATGGCTCCACCTGCCGAGGACGGAGTTTGGTCCGCTCCTGTTGCTGCTGGTTGGCTTGCTCACGATAGCCGTCTCCAGCTTGTCCTGGGTCGCGCTGGAAGCGCCGATGAACCGCCTGAAACGCTTCTTCCCTTATACGAAAAAACACAAAAATAACAGCAAGGCGATTATTGCCAATAGCAATGAACCCTCCAGTAATGGACTTTCCGGTAATGAATTCTCCGGCAATGAACAGGGCAGCTACTGATGAAACATTACCCGAATTTTGATGCCATACGATTGTTTGCCGCCGCCAGCGTGGTGTTTTCGCATTCATTCTTGATTGCGACTGGCACCGAGGACAGCGAGCCATTAAGCAGCACGGGCGTGGTCGCGGGCGTTTATGGCGTATTCGTATTTTTCATTCTCAGCGGCTTCCTTGTCACCGAGAGCGCGCGGCGCTCGGCGGCGCTTGGCGATTTCATCCGCAAGCGTTTCTTGCGCATCATGCCGGCGCTGATCGTGAGCACTTTTGTCATTACCTATGTGATTTGTCCGTGGTTTGACAAAAATGGCGCCTGGGCTTTCGTGAGCCATCCGGAAGTGTTCGAGACGGCTGTGCGCGCCATCACATTCCATAATAGTGACCTTTATTTTCAGAATGTGGCCTTTTATCCGCCGCGTAGTGAAATCGACTTTTTGCCTGGTGAAGCAAACGGCGTGCTGTGGACGATTCGCATGGAAGTCATCGGATATTTGTTTATTGGTTTGATGGCAACCTTGTCGTTGTTCAATCCGCGACGCTGGTTCGTGATGTTGATGATTCTGGCCGCGGTAGTCGGTGTTTCCTCGCTACTTTACGTGTACGCCATGCCAGAATGGGTTGGCAATCTGCTTTTTGTGCTGCCCTCGTTGTGCTGCGGTATTTTTATGAACTGGCTGGTTAGTTATCACGAGCCGCGCGGCTGGGTCGCGCTGGTATTGCTTGGTGGAATTGCCCCCGCCGTTTATTTCGAGGTACTGCCACAAGCATTTCCGTTTCTGGCCGCCTATCCGCTCATCTGGCTGGGAGCCGCGCCTGTCAATCTGTTGCCCCGTTTTTATGAAGGAACGGATCTTTCTTATGGCGTCTATCTTTACGGCTGGCCCATCACGCAAGTGATTCGCGGCTTCGTTGGCCAAAACTTGACGGGTTATGACATGACCGCCCTGGC
>JAITMI010000272.1 GCA_031277435.1 Pseudomonadales bacterium | reverse complement strand
CCTTGCCTTTGATTTTGAACGCGGCGGCGATGCGCGCGTCAATAGCGGGCAATTCGCCTGCGTATACGGCAAAACTTCCACGGGCAGCGTCGCCATCGAAGAAATGATTTTGCGCACCGGCGCGCGCCAATTCAAAGCGGTGCGGCGCGAGAAGGGCGTCTACGGCATTTACGTGGACGGCGAAACGTCCACCAAGCTGAAGGGGCGCCATTACGCGCCGGAGCGTTCCATCGCGTTGTCCGCCGACGCGCTCGCCGCGCTCGGCAAGCATGGCGCGCTGGCGGCGGATTTGAGTTTGTCCCTGCGCCGCGAATTTGAAGGTATTTCGTATCTCGGCCCGCTGCGGCGCAAACCGGAACGTGATTATTCTTGGAACAAAACCAAGCCCGGCGAAGTAGGCGGCGACGGTTCCAGCGCCATCGGCGTGCTCTTGGCCAGCGCCTTGCTCAAGGCCGAAGATCAAAAACAATTGCTCGAAGGCGTATCGTTCTGGCTAGCGCGCATGAAGGTGGCGGAACAATTGGAAATTCGCCAGCGCAGCCGCTCGAACCGTTATGAACTGATCGTACTACGCGATGGCGTGGCCTGTAATTTGAGCGATGTCGGCATCGGCGTATCGCAAGTGTTGCCGGTGCTGGTCGTAGCCTATTTCGCCGCGCCCGGCAGCACCATCATTCTGGAAGAACCGGAAATTCACCTGCACCCCTTGGCGCAATCGGTGCTCGCCGAACTCTTTGTGGAAGTGAGCAAAACCCGGCAAGTGCAATTTTTGGTGGAAACGCATTCCGAACATCTGTTCCGCCGCCTGCAAACCCTGATCGCGCAAGACCAGGTAAAAAATGCACAAGCCGCGATGTATTTCGCGCACAAACAGGGCGCTGACGCCATGCTGCAAAAGCTCGACGTGGATGAATTCGGCGCGGTACAAAACTGGCCGCAAAATTTCTTTGGCGACAGCATCGGTGAAGCGCGCAGCCAGGCTTTGGCTAGAGCCCAGCGTTTGCGAGGCTGAACCGTGGCCGATACCCGTGTGGTGGATACCAACGTGCTGATCGTCGCCAGCGCGGCGGATGCCGGCTCGCATTTCGCGCCGGATGCCACGCCGGTGCAGGAAGCTGAATACCGGCAGCAGGTTTTGGACTGGTTGTTAGCGTTTGAACAAGACTCAGCGCGCCTGGTGGTTTTGGACTGGGCCTGGCTGATTTGCGATGAATATAGCCATAAATTGACCGGGCAAGACTACGGCTGGCTGGCGATCATGGCTAAATTGGACCGCAACGAAGTCGCCTGGATCGCGCTGGAAGTGGACGCCGACGGCAACGCTCTATTGCCAGCGTCCTTGTCCAGCACGGTGCACGATCTGGCCGACCGCAAAATGGTCGCCGCCGCGCTGGCCGCCAAAGCCGCCGGGCACGCCTGCAAAGTGGTAAACGCCTGCGACACCGATTGGCTGGACTGGGAAGAGGCGCTCGGTGCCGCGCATATCGAAACCGAACATCTTTTGGAACAACAATGGCTGCGCCCCAAATGGCGCGGTATGAGGCAACATGAGCGAGCGACATGAGCGAGCGACATGAAAGAGCAATACGAACACAGGAGCCCCCCGCATTCCCATGACTGAATTTTTCCGCTTTCCGCACACCCCGCATCTGGCCTGGCTGGGCCAAGGCGAACCGCGCGACGATAAATTATTGACCGCTGACGAAGTAAGCGCCCTCTTGGCGGGCGAAGTCGTGGTGGAAGAAAAACTCGACGGCGCCAACCTCGGCATTTCCATCGGCGCCGACGGCATACTGCGCGCGCAAAATCGCGGCGCCTGGCTGACGCCACCCTACAGCGGCCAATTCTCCCGCCTCGGCCAATGGCTGGGGATGCACGAACAGCGTTTCTTCGACGCGCTCGATTCACAACTGATCGTTTTCGGTGAATGGTGCGCCGCGCGCCACTCGCTCGATTACTCCAGCCTGCCCGACTGGTGGCTGATGTTCGACGTCTACGACAGCACCGAAGGACTCTTCTGGAGCACCCGTCGCCGCAACGCCCTGGCGGAAAAACTCGGCGTATTGACCGTGCCGCGCGTGTTGCAAGGCAAACTGAACGTCGCCAGCATCGAAGCCTTGGTAGCGAACAACCCCAGCCGCTTCCGCCCCGGCACCATGGAAGGAGTAGTAGTACGCCGCGAAGACGACGACTGGCTGCAAATGCGCGGCAAACTAGTCCGCGCCGACTTCACCCAAACCATCGAAACCCACTGGCGCAGCCGCAACGTCGAGTGGAATAGGGTGAGGCATGATCTTGAGTATGATCACGATGGGGCGAGGCAGGGAGCGTAGTAGCGCAAACCAGGTGGAATCAATTGGGTGTTTTGAATCGAGTCAGACAGTTGCCAACGCGAGGGCGAATTTCACAGGGGCGCGCGCGAGCTTGTTTCCACGGCAGGCGGCGGAATATCGGCGGGCGTTTCCAGGCTGATGCGGCCTAATTTGCCGTCGCGCAAATCATGCAGCAGGGTTTCGCCGGCCTTGGTCAAATCCACGCCGCCGCGCACCAGGCAGCCGCGGCTGCGGCCAATGGCTTGCAGGACTTGCAAGGGCTCGCCTTCGGTCGTGCTGATGCCGTAACGGCTGCGCAGTGCGTCAGGATAACGCTCGGCCAAAAACGCGGTGGCGAAGAGGCCGACGTCGGCCAAATTGATGGCGGTGTTGCGGATGGCGCCGCTGGTGGCTAAGCGATAGGCGGCTTGCTGGTCTTCCAGTTTGGGCCAGAGCAGGCCGGGGGTGTCGAACAATACCAGGTCGTCGCTGAGGCGGATTTGCTGGCGCGCCTTGGTCACCGCCGGTTCGTTGCCGACCTTGGCCAGTTTGCGCTGCGCCAAGAGATTGCTGAGCGTGGATTTGCC
>JAITMI010000251.1 GCA_031277435.1 Pseudomonadales bacterium | reverse complement strand
CGCCCCCGAAGTTACCCCCGAAGTTACCCCCGAAGTTACCCCCGAAGTTACCCCCGAAGTTGCACGGATGTTGACCATACTGCAAGGCGAGATGAGTCGGGAGCAGATCATGACGCTGCTTGGCCTCAAGGACGAAAAGCACTTTCGCGTGCAGTATCAACAGATGGGAATCGCCGCCGGCCTGATCGAAATGACCCTGCCCGACAAGCCCCGCAGCAGCAAACAACGCTACCGCCTGACCGCCACCGGGCGACAGTGGCTGAATCGTCCGAGTCTCGACAGCACAACGAAGAAAGCGCCATGAGCATTGGGGCGTGATCAGCGCTGGATGTTTTCTGCCGTGTAGGCAGTTCAGAAAACCGCCATGTCCTCACGGTCGCGCCAGATGCCAAAGGCCGGGGCATCGGTCACGAACTCCTCGGCCGGGGTATCGGTCGGCTCTTTCTCGATGCGCGCCGTCACTCGTGCATCCGCTCGCGCGCAATCGAGTTTGTCGCGCCAAGCCTGGGGCAGTTCAGGCACCGGAACGCGTTCCAGCACCACTCCATTCATCGCCGCTCTTTCGTCGCCGAGGTTACTTCATCTTACAGCCCATGTTCAGGGCTCAGGGCAATCTCATTGATCGCTTGCTTGAAAACCCCAGCGCCGCGTGACCGGCCTGCCGCCGTTCGAAGCAGCCAGCGTGGCTCACAGGACGCATGCACCACAAACGCAAGTTACTTAAATTTACTGAATTTAATCACAACATCAGTAAATTTAAGGCACAATTGTTGATGAAGTAAATATAATCATTAATTTACCAAACTAAGGAGTGCCTCAGATGCATACCGAAGCCCTTGTACAACTCGCCTTGGATATCCTGTCATGCAGCCAGAAAGAACTCGCTGATCGGCTCAAGGTATCGCCCACCCAGATCAGCAAGTGGAAGAAGGGGGAGCACATGTCGCACGACATGGAGACGAAGCTGCGCAAACTGGCGAACATCGGGGACAGAGATCCTCAATTTGTGGTTTGGGCTGGCTCCATCGACGACGCGGACAAATGGGACAAGCTCATCCACTACTTGGCCAGCCAAGCGATGGAGGACGCCGAGACGGGGTATGACACCGATCCCTTGCGTGACGAGATCGGACTGCTGTCCTGGCAAACCTTCCACACGATGACGCAAATGGGAGTCGCCATTCCGAAGGGTTTTCCGAAAGAGTTGGACATTGACTATGACCATGACTCGGACGAGAGCGATATCGAGTCGGCCTGGGAGTTGATAGAGGGGAATCCGCACGCTTGGCTGATTTTCGAAATGTTCAAGTCGCTCAACGATGTCTATGGCTTCTATGCGGCTTACGTCAACGAACTCGTTTTCGATGACGAGTTGGATCTGATGAATACGCCGGCATGCAACATCGAGGCTTGCTTGCTGGAGTTGGCCGCATCCAAGTTGGAAGAACCTCGTATCGCCACCAGGTTCCGGGAGTTCAAGCGCCACACGAACAAAGACTATGAGGAGTGGCTCGGGATCGTCAAAGACAGAGCCTTCAGAGCCGGCGTGCCGTTGAGAGCAGAGCTTCTTGAATTGGTCCATGAGTCGGCGGGGGCGCTCGGCCACAGCGCTGAAGCTGAAAGTCAGGGCATCAACGCGGCCCGCCTCCATCCAGACGTCTACATGAACGAGCTTCTTTGCGGCATGAGAGTCATTCATCAGGTGCTTCCCGCGATCCTGAAGAAGCTTGGCATCGATGAAGAGTTCAAGCTGAATGAGTCGGAGCTTTGGATTCGGTAGCCGCAGACGCAACCAACGGGATTCACGCCTACGAGAAGAAAGCGCCTTTGCACGGCGCGCGAGAAAGATGGATCAGCCGCCTTGGCGTTTTTTGGCAAACCCCAGCGCCGGGTGATACCGCCATCCCTGCTCGCTTTGCATCACGCTGACAACCGCAAAGCGCTTCCCGCAGCAACGCAGCGGCAAGTCCCGCGCCTCGGCCTGCTCCTTGAGCAAGCTCATCAGATCATCCTGCCCCCAACGCGCGATGCGCGGGCCGCACTCGAGGTCGATGCGCTCCAACTGGCGCTCGCTCGGCACATACAGATCGGGTTTACCGCGCTCGTCACAGAGCCAATGCAGCACCAGTTTTTCTTCGTCCTCATCGGGCAGGAAGGTCAATGCGGTCTCGGGAGTCCCACTGTCATCCCGAAACAGCTGATGCTGCGGCAAAGCCCAGGTCAGCGCCGCCCTCGGGTATTGCCAGGCGCAGGCAGCGTGGAGTCCAACCGACGGTGGCACAACGCCGCGCGGGCGTACCGCCGTTTCACTCCGGCGCAGCAGGGAGTCGGCCAGCCGCGCGTGTTCCAAATCAACAAGGCTGGTCTTGGCCAGTAATTGTTCACGCGGTTGGATGCGCGGGCGGGCCGTGATGGTGGCGTATTCCTCCTCGCGCAGGAGTTTGTTCAGACTGTGCTTTTCGAGCCTGAACGGACGCGCCGGATCCTTGTCCGCCACCTCGAAGCCGGGCCGGATGAACACCGGCCATCCGCGCTGCTGCTCGAAATGCTTGAGGTTGAAATCGAACAAAAAGATGTTGGGCGACGCGCAAGGTGTGCCGCGATGCCGCTGCACCCGCCCGGCCAGTTGAATCACTGAACGCATCGACGAAGGCTCGACCACCGCCCAGTCGTAATCATGATCCCGGCCCACTTCGCAAACCGGCGATCCGAGCACGACGAACAGGTGATGGCGCTCGGCGCTCCCGTCGATGGCGGCGCGGATTTCGGGCAAGGCATAGACCGCCTGCGGATCACGGCGGTTGAGCGCGGTATCCAGCCGGTGTTCGATGGCCGAGCGCAGCAGCAACGGAAAACGCGCGTGATAGACGCACAGGTGGATGCGAAAGTCTTCAGGCGCGCCCAGCCGGAACAGCTCCAGCGCCACGTCGAACAACGGCTCGATGTTCGCCATGCGCACCAGACCGAAACTGACCTGCTTGCCACCGACGGGGCAAATCTGCGCGTGCGCGGCATGCGCGCGCAACATGGCTTCGCGCACGTGCCCGGCGAAATCGCGCCGGATCGCCATCTTGGCCGTGGCGGTGATCGGCAACGGCAGCAATTGGCCGCATCGCATCGCAGGCGTCTTCTGCAGGGCGCGCACCCGTTGCTCGACAAAGCGAGCATGGTCGGCACGGAAGGCGTCCGCATCGGCGCAGTTCCGCGACTGCGTGTTGAATTCATCGACCCACAGGCAAACGCCAAGCGGCGCCGCCTGTCCGTCGTGCGTACCGCGATGGCGCTGGTATTGCGCCCGCCCGGCGCGATAGGCCGCGAACATTCCTTCGACCAGCGCCGGCGGCAGCGTGGCCGAGGACAGCAGCACGCGCGTGCCCAACAGGCCGGCCCAATACACCAGCCGGGTCAGCGCGGGCAGATCGGCGATGTCGAAGTCATCGAGTTCATCGAGCACCAGATCGCTGCTCATCAGCCGCAGCATCGGCGCAATCTGCCGCCCGGCGCGCTGCGCCTCGGTGGCGGGCATCAGGTGATCAATGGTGCACACCAGCATCGGCGCCGACAGCAGCGCGGCCATGCGCGTGTCGCGCATCGCCTTGTCGAGCAGGCCGTGACTGGCGTATTGCCCTTCGTACAGCACGTGGCTGTCTTCTTCGATCAGCGCCTGGGTGGAAGCCGATCCGGTGGCTTCGGCCTGTTCGAGGTAGAACTCGAACAACGCCCGGCTGGCCGAGCCGCCAACCCGCACCGCGAGTTCGTCTTCGCTCAAGTGCAAATCCTGCCGATAACTGCGCCCGGTTTGCAGCGTGAGGGTGCGCAACCCGAGTGCGAAGGTGCAGCGCATGCCTTGCTGCGGATCGGCCAGCGCATTCATGATGCGGGCATTGGCAAGCGTCTTGCCGCAGCCGGTGGAAGCCATGTTGACGATGAAGGCGCCGTGCTCGGC
>JAITMI010000215.1 GCA_031277435.1 Pseudomonadales bacterium | reverse complement strand
ATAGCGGATCAAGGCGTCCATGATGGCGTTGTTGAAGCCGTGGCCCATGTGCAGGCTGCCGGTGACATTCGGCGGCGGAATCATGATGCTGTAAGCGGGGCCAGCGCCGCTGGGCGCGAAATAGCCGCTGCTTTCCCACTTCTGGTACAGCGCGCTTTCGATGGCGTGGGGGTAGTAGGTTTTGTCCATGAGTGTGCGAATCGTGTGCGAAGGCCGGCCTGCCGGCGAAAGCGGTGGATTATAGCGTGGAGCCGGGAGCGGGCTCCATCCGTGGATCAGCCTGTTACCAGGGGCTGAAAATTCCTGGCTGGGGCCCGATTGTAGTGTTCCTGGCTCTCCAGGGACTGGCCAGCGACCGGTTTTTATGCCTGGATTTTGGGCTGAATGTTTGCATATCATCCGGCCCTTATAAAAATTGAGCAGTGGAGAGATAAACCTATGGCTACGGCCTATACCGTGAATAAAACAGGCAACCCGGAGATTGACGGGTTGTTGTCGGGTACCAAGTGGGAACGCCTTGTTACCCTCGTTACCTATAGTTTTCCAGATTCTTCGAATCTTTATTCGTACCCTGAGGAGGCTAAAGAGCCAAGCATCGGTTTCGCGCCAGCGCCAAGTCAGTTTCAAACGGCTATTGATTACGCCGTCGGCTTGATCATGCAATATACCAACGCGGTATTTTTGAATGTCGCCACGGCTCATGCCGACATTATGGTGGCGCAAACCACGCTGCGTGATGGCCCCGCCTGGGCATATTTTCCAAATAATTCGGAATGGTCTGGAGATATCTGGATCAATCCGGACATAGAAGATTATTCAGACGCAGCTATAGGCAATTACCAATTCACTGCGGCGCTGCATGAATTCGGTCATGCGATCGGCCTCAAACATCCTCATGAAACGTCGACTTTCATTGATGTTTTGTTACCACAGAGGCACGACAGCCTGGAGTATTCGGTGATGAGCTACCGCGCTTATCTGGGCGCACCCATTGATGATGCGGGATACCGGGTTGAATCTTATGGATTTCCGGCGACCTACATGGCCAACGATATCCTCGCCTTGCAGACCTTGTATGGCGCGAACTACATGACCAATGATGGCAACACTGTTTACACCTGGAGCCCAAGCACCGGACAAGCTTTTATTGACGGAGTTGGTCAATTTATACCGGGCGATAATCTTATTTTTCAAACGATCTGGGATGGCGGCGGTATTGATACCTATGACTTGTCGAACTACATAACGGGCATGAGCCTCAACCTTGATCCTGGCGCCGCGTCCATGTTTTCACTCTCGCAGCGAGCCGATCTCGATTGGGGTGAGGGCTTTCATTATGCCTCCGGCAATATCTACAACAGCTATTTGTATGAGGATGACCCGCGCTCCCTTATCGAGAACGCCTATGGCGGAGCGGGAAATGACACGATCAAAGGTAACAGCGCCGCGAACGAGTTGCGTGGCGGTAGTGGCAACGACATCCTCGAAGGTGGCGCCGGCGCCGACGTGCTGCGAGGTGGCGATGGTGATGACACCTTTGTTTTCGGCGGCAACGATTTGCGTGGCGATGTGATAGATGGCGGTGCGGGCATTGACACGCTGGAGTTGAATGCAACGCTGACGGATGTTTCCGCCGCTGGCTTGGCGGGAATCGAGATCGTCAACGGGCGTGGTTTTGGCATTCAGGGCGGTGAGGGCGATGATGTGGTCCCCTTGGACGCTATCACCGCGGCGAATAATTTGGCCTATATCAACGGCGGCGGCGGCAATGACCGGCTGGCTGGCAACAGTGGCGACGATACGATAGATGGCGGTACCGGCAACGATCTGCTCAACGGCGGCGCTGGTAACAATACGCTGAGCGGTGGCGCTGGCGACGACAGGTTTGTGTTCACCTCCGCCGCCATTGGTGCGTTTACCGATACCATTACCGACTTTGGCAATGATCAAGACTTGATCGATTTCTCCGCTGTTGTCGGCGGTATAAGCGCGGCAGTCTTCGCGGAGATAAAAAGCGCCTATGCCGAGCAGTCCGGCGGCAATGTGCTCATCTCCATCAATGATTACCATCTGGTGCTGCTTGGCGTGCAGCTATCCGAGCTGGAGTACACGGATTTTGCCTTCGCGTGAGGCCGCGCTCCGTTCAAGATTGACCGGCCAGTCAGCGCTACCTATCATCCCGGCCACGTTTACGCCGGTCAGGAGATCAGGACATTAGCAGCACAACCGCCATAGGGAAGCGCGAAGCGCAAAAGGAAGCGCGGCGCAACGCCATCATCGATGCCGCGCTGGAGGAGTTCGCCAGCCAGGGTTTTACCGCCACCAAGCTCGATGACGTGGCGGTGCGCGCTAGCATCGGCAAGGGCACGATTTATCTGTATTTCGACGGCAAGGAGCGCTTGTTCGAGGCGGTGGTGCGGCGCACGCTGTTTCCGGGGCGCGATCAGGCCATTTCCTTCGTCGAAGGCTTTGAAGGCAGCGCCGCGGAGCTTTTGACCATTCATTTCTCGCAGATGCACGCCTTCATGCACGGCGCCAGACTGCCCGCCATGCTGGTGATGGTGGTAGGCGAGGCGCTGCGTTTTCCGCAACTTTCGCGGTTTTTTTACGAGGAAATCATCCAACCTTCGCAGCAGCTTTTGTTGCGCATCATCCGCAAGGGCGTCGCCAGCGGTGAGTTTCGGGAAGATGCCGATCAGATTTTCACCCAATTTTTGATCGCGCCAGTGATGCACGGCGCCATGTGGAATTTACAGTTCAGCGACGTGGCGCCGCTCGACCCCAACCGCTATGCGCAGAGCCATGTGGAGTTTATTTTGCGCGCCTTGCGGAAGTAAGAATTACCCGGAGTTTTGCGGCAAAATTCATGAAACACCTTCCCTTTTTTATCTTATTTTTCATTCTATTGTTAGGCGCTCTCTGCTTCTCGCCACGCCCCGTAATCGTCGCCGAATCCGCCTACGCGCCGCCGCTTTTCGCGCGTGTTACCAGCGCGCCGCTGAGTGAATTGAGCGGCCTCGCGCATAGCCGCCGCCAGCCTAAGGTCGTGTGGGCGCACAACGACAGCGGCGACGAGGCGCGCTTGTTCGCGCTCGATACACAAGGCCGCTCGATTCTGCCGACTTACGCCGCGCTCACGCAGTATGGCGATGCGCCGCAAATGGGCAAGACACAGTGGCAGGGCTTCGCGGTGCTGGGGGCGAGTAACGTGGATTGGGAGGACATCACCGCTGATGACAACTATCTTTACGTCGCCGATCTCGGCAACAACCGCAACCGGCGCCGCAACCTCGCCATTTATGCGCTGAGCGAAATCGACCCCACCGCCTCCACGCGCTCGGCGGTGATTCAAAAATATCCGGTGGTTTATCCCGATCAGCACGAATTCCCCGATCCTTCCTGGGATTTCGACAGCGAAAGTCTGTTCGCGGCGGATGGCAACCTTTATGTCATCACCAAGCATCGCGCGGCAACTTGGCCGCATAAGTGGGAACGCGGCGCCAAGCTGTACCGGCTCGATACGCGCTACACCGATCGCGACAACCTGTTGACGCTGGTGGACAGCCACCCGGAATTGACCGCCGCCACCGGCGCCGAGCTGTCGCCTGATGGCCAGCGGCTGGCGGTGGTTTCCTACACGGAGCTATGGCTATTCGAGCGGCCCGCCGAGGGCGGCGATAAATGGCTCAGCGCGCCGGCGCGGCGTATCGCGCTTGATCCACGGGTATTGAAGCAGGTGGAGTCGGTCACCTGGCTGGATGAGGCCACGCTATTGCTGGGCAACGAGCAGCGCGAGCTGTATCTGATGGATGCCGCCGCCGTTGAAAGGGCGCCAGCGCGGTAGTATAGTCCGCCGCTTTCTTTCGGCCCCAGGCCCTGTTTCGCATGAAAGCGTTTTATCAGGATTTTCGTTTGGGCATTCTCGGCGGCGGTCAATTGGGCCGCATGTTGCTGCAAGCCTGCCCCAATTACGATGTCTACA
>JAITMI010000213.1 GCA_031277435.1 Pseudomonadales bacterium | reverse complement strand
TATTTGCAACATGCTCAATCTGGGTGGCTATAAAGAGATGTGAGCGTCTTGGTTCTGATCTGTTCGGTAAGGCTTTGAGCCTCACGGCTGGCGTGTGGCTGCGTTTAAGCGAGGAGTTTTGTGCGTCGCCTTCCCTTAATCACTTTCTCTGTATTGGGTCGTTTGGCTAAGGCAGGAGTTTTGGGCGGGTTAGAACTTTCTAGGCGGTTTTCAGAAGTGTGGTTGCTGCTTGCCAGGCAGTTTTAGCGGCATCGCGATCACCGAAAATCTGAGCTGTCGCGATAGCTCCTTCGAGCAAGAGTAAAAGTTGCCATCCGAGTTCCTGTGCGGTCCCTGTATCCATATCGTCTTTGAGAATATCCGAGATAAATTTTAGAATTCTTTGCTTATGAAGTTTAGAAAATTTATGAATTTCGTCTTTCGGATCGGCAAACTCCAGTGCGGCTTTGATGAATAGGCATCCGTTGAATGAGCGTTCATGTAGCCACCGGTCATGCCATTCAAAGATAGCCTTTATCTTATCTTCAGTTGATTTTGCCTTTGCAACAAAATTCTCTAGTGATGTTTGAAAAAAATGATCTCTTTCTTCCAGAACTGTATTAATCAGGAGCCGTTTGGATGGAAAATATTTATACATCGTCATTTTCGCGACGCCAGACTCGGCAATTATTCGATCTATGCCTACAGCATGAAAGCCGTGGGCGTAGAAGAGCTTCATGGCGGTTTCGATGATTGCTTGGCGTTTGGTGTCCATGATTAGCCTTTATGAGTAACATCCAAAGATCATCTGGGGGATATCTGATTCGCTACTTGATGGAGTCGCCACAAAATGTTGATAACGACCACTGTCATCCTGTGCACGGTCATGGAGCCCATGTGATGTTAAATTTTAAACATCACAAATTTTGCGACTCCATCTTGCTCTCGGAAGAATGACAAAAATGTAGGTCAGAAATTTATAATGAAGCCATTGTTTTAGCGGATCATTGTACGAAAAATTAATGCTGCGGATATTCGCGCTTCTTATGTTTCTTATGGCGCGAACATCAGCAGGGCATTGCCCTTCATGCCGTTTTTTACGCCAATGTAACCCGAAGGCACGAACAAACGCCGCCCCGCCATCACCGGGCCAGCGGCGCCGAGGGAGCCGCCTTGCGCCGCAACATCGTTGACGGTGTCGAAATTGACGGCGGTGTCGTATTCCCAGCGCACAGCGCCGCTTGTGGCATCGAGCGCGCGCAGAATACCGTCCCAGCCGCCGGAAAACACCAGGTCGCCGCTCACCGTCAGCGGGCCGTCCTGGCCGGGGTGAGTGGCGCGTTCTTGGCTGGGGCTCATGGGGGTGAACCATAGCAGCGCGCCATCGCTGAGATTCACCGCGGCGACGCCGCCAGTGCCCAGGCCGAAATAGGCGCGCTCGCCGTCGCTGGCGCCGCCCCAGATGATCTTGCCGCCGAATTGCGTGGTGTCCTCCACCAGCGGGCGCTGCCACAAAATACTGCCGCCTTGCGGGGTGAAGGCGCGCACCATGCCGCTTTTCTGACCCGCTACCAGCGTGGGCGTGCCGGCGATGTCGACGAGCTGCGCGGGCGAGCCGTAGTCCTGATCGGGGCCGCAATCTTCCGCCGCGCCGGGGCGCATGCAGGTGACGGTCCAGTAATCGTCCGCCGTGCCTTGGTTGATCCACAGGATGCGGCCAGTGTCGAGGTCGAGCCCCATCAGGGCGTCGGTGCCGATGGTGACGGGTTTGGAATACGCATCGCCGGTGGCGACGTAGACGCGCCCATTGGCGAGGTCCACGGTGGGCGCGCTCCAGATCGCGCCGCCGGAGGGGCCGATGCTGCCCTCGCCGGTAGGCTCTGGCGTTTGCGCGATGGTATAGGTTTGCCAGAGCAGCTCGCCATTAGCGGCATCAAGGCTGAGCACGCTGCCGCGAAAGCTGCAACAGGCATAGTTGGGCGCCGCCGCCGCGCCTTCCTCGCCGGAAGAGACCGGCACCAGGAGCCGCTCCGGCGTGGCGCTACCGGGCAGGGCGATGAACTGCGGCGAGCCGGTGAGAATGGCGGAAGGATGCGCGTCCACTTCACGCTGCCAGCGCAATTGGCCGCTCAATGCCTCCAGCGCATAGACCACCGCGCCGCGATCACCAAAGAACACCCGCCATTCGCCGTCCACCTGCCCCAAGGCCGGCGCGGTGCGCACGCCGTCGGGCGCTTGGAAGCTCCAGTATTCGCAGCCGCTATTGGCATCGAGCGCCTGAACTTTGCCGGTATCGACGCCAATGACCAGGAGCGAACCCTGCACCACCGGCTGCCCCACCACCGATTGCGCATCCTCAAAGCCATAGGCCCAGCGCAGTTGCAAATTGGGCAGATCAGCGCCGCTCAGCCCCTCTGGCGCATGGCGGGTATTGGAGAGGCCATTGCCCCAGCCGCTCCAGTCATCGGCGCTGGGGTTGAGGTCGGGCGGAGCGCTACAGGCCGCCGCTAATGCGCCGAGCGGAGTGAGCAGCGCGCACAACAGTGGCAGTAAAACGCGGAAGAAAGCGCGGAAGAGGGTGGCGCGGATACGGGCGGACATAATCAAGAATGCTCCGGATGGTGTTGTTGTAATTATTGCTGGTTAAGAGTCTCTGGCGTTCCCTAGCCATCAAAATCAAGCGCCTCATGCCCATGATAAACATTGCAGCGCCCCTCGCCGAGAAAGCCAAGCAGAATGATATTGAATTCCTGCGCCAATTCCACCGCCAATGATGAAGGCGCGCCCACCGCGGCGACCAGCGGGCAGCCGGCGCTGAGGGCTTTTTGCAAGAGTTCAAAGCTGGCGCGGCCACTGAGCAGGATGCCATGTTCGCGTAGCGGCAGGCGGTTTTGTTGCAATAGCGCGCCGATCAATTTGTCCATGGCGTTGTGGCGGCCCACGTCTTCAGCAACGAGTTCAATGTTGCCCCGCAAGTCGAACAAGGCCACGCCATGACAGCCGCCGGTGGCGCTGAACAAAGGCTGCCTGGTCCTCAGTTGCGCGGGCAGGGCGCAAAGGCTGCTCAAGGTGAACCGCTGGTGCAAGGGTGGCAGCGCGTCAAAACCGCTCAGGCTGAGCGTTTCCAGCGAAGCCTTGCCGCATACGCCGCAGCTTGAGGTGGTATAGAAGTGGCGTTCCAGGCGCGCCGGGTCGAAGCTGGCGCGTTCGCTGAGTTCGAGGCGGATCACATTGGGGCGGTTTTGTTCCACCTGTTCCACATCAGCAAGCCGTTTTAGAATGCTTTCGCTGTAAAGAAAGCCCAAGGCCAAATCCACATCGCGCCCCGGCGTGCGCATGGTGATGGAAACGCTGCGGTGCACGCGGCCTTGGCGCGGGTCGGTGTAGCCGAGGCGGATTTCGAGCGGTTCTTCCACCGCCAGACTGTCATCGCGCTGGCGCCACACGCCTTCACGCAGTTGCCGGATGGAATAAATGGCGCGGCCGCTGGCATTCTGGCTCATGGCTAGTGGATGAAATTGAAGGGTTTGAACACGCGCTTTTGCTCCTCGTCGAGATGAATGTCGGCGATGCGCAAGTGGAAGTTGCCGCTGTCGCGCGCCTTGAAATATTCGCGCAGCGTGATGGCGATCGCCGGAAAGGCAAGCTCATCCCAGGGAATGTCCTTGGCGTCGAACAGCGCGACTTCCAGACTTTCGGCGCCAACCGCGAATTCGGGCTTGGGCAGCGTGGCGAGAAAGAACAACTGTACCTGATTGATGTGGATGATATTGAACAAGGCGAACAATTCGCCCACTTCGATGTGCGCGCAGGCTTCTTCCATGGTTTCGCGGCTGGCGGCTTGCAGCGTTGATTCGCCTTGTTCCATAAAGCCGCCCGGCAAGGTCCACAGGCCGCGGCGCGGTTCGATGGCGCGGCGGCACAATAATATCTGATCGTTCCAAACTGGCAGCGCGCAGACCACTACGCGCGGGTTGAGATAATGGATTTCGCCGCAGATTTCGCACACATGACGCACGCGGTCTTCGCCACGCGGAATGCGCGAGCTCAGCGGGCCGGCGCAAGCGTTGCAGTAATTCATTTCGATGGGATTCACGCGCTGTCTCCTTGCTCAGATTTCCTTAACTTCGATTCAATAATACTTCCAACACGAACTTGCTGCCGAAATAAGCCAGGATCAACACCGCGAACCCCGCCAGAGTCCAATGCAGCGCGCGGCGGCCACGCCAGCCCCACCGGTGGCGCCCCCACAGCAAAATGCCAAACACCAAGGTTGCCAGCAGGGTGAAGAACGTCTTGTGCGCCAGATGCTGGGCGAACATGTCGTCCATGAACAAAAAGCCAGTGAGGATCACCGCCAGCAAGCTCACGAAACCGGCATGGATGATGCCAAACAGCAGGCTTTCCATGGTTTGCAGCGGCGGCAGATGCCGTAGCACGGGCGAATAATGATGCCGTTTCAGCTCGCGGTTGAGCCAGGCGACCAAGAGCGCCTGACCAGCGGCGAGCGTCATCAGACTGAAGCCGAGAATGCCGAGTATCACATGCAGCGCCACGCCGGGGCTGAGCGTGGCGATCGGCTGCGCGGTATCGGGCAGGAACAAGGCGCACAAAATGCTGAGGATGGCCAGCGGGAACACCGCCACGCAGAGATTTTCCAGCGGTTTTTTCAGGCTGCCGAGCACCACGATGCAGGCCATGGTCCAACTGAACAAGGTGGCGACCTTGAAGAAGCCAAAATCAAAACCGCCTCCAGGGGCGATCACCTGCACCACGTTGACCAGATGCGCCGCCAGCGCCAGCGCGCCGATGCCAAGAAACCTGCCGCGTTCGGCGGCAAGCTGAGCGGGGTCATCGGCCTGTTCGCGGCTCAACAGGCGGCCTTGGCGAAAACTGCCGAAGGCGTAAAGGAGGACGGCCACAAGACCAGAGCTAAGTGCGATCATGCGCGGCAGTCTCTCATAAGTGCCAGCCGCTTTGTAGGGGCAGGCCCCACTACTGTCCCACAATTCCACCTCATACCGCGAGCCTCAATTGAGGCTCGCTATCTTTAGGAGGTGGCGGGTCGGGGCTGAGTA
>JAITMI010000211.1 GCA_031277435.1 Pseudomonadales bacterium | reverse complement strand
GGCGTGGTGCTGGTGACCTCCGGCCCTGGCGCTACCAATACCATCACCGGCATCGCCACCGCGTTCATGGATTCCATTCCGATGGTGGTGATCTCCGGGCAAGTGACGCGCGACGCCATCGGCTCCGACGCTTTTCAGGAAACCGACATGATCGGCGTGTCGCGCCCGATCGTGAAGCACAGCTTCATGGTGCAAAACGCACAGGACATTCCAGAAATCGTCAAAAAAGCTTTTTATATCGCCACCACGGGCAGACCGGGGCCAGTTGTAATAGACATTCCAAAAGACGTGACCGACCCCAACGTCAAGTTTGAATACGTGTACCCTGACAGCGTCAAGATTCGCTCCTACGCGCCGCCCACCAAGGGCCACTCGGGGCAGATCAAGAAGGCGGTGGATATTCTGCTGGCGGCGAAACGTCCGGTCATTTATAGCGGCGGCGGCGTGGTGCAAGGCGAGGGTTCGGACCTTCTCACCGCGCTGGCGCGCATTTTGGGCTGCCCGGTCACTAATACGCTGATGGGGCTGGGCGCTTACCCGGCCACCGATGGGCAGTTCATCGGCATGTTGGGTATGCACGGCACTTACGAAGCCAACATGACGATGCACGAATCCGACGTGATTCTGGCGGTTGGCGCGCGCTTCGATGACCGCGTGACCAACTCCGACGTGCGCAAGTTCTGCCCCGACGCCACGATTCTGCACATCGACATTGACCCCGCCTCCATTTCCAAGACCGTGACGGCGCACGTCCCCATCGTTGGCCCGGTGGCGCCGGTGCTCAAGGAAATGCTGGAACTGGTGGAAGCGGGCCAACAAAAAATCGACCGCGAAGCGCTCAAGACCTGGTGGGCGCGCATCGAGCAGTGGCGCGCGCGCCAGTGTTTGCGGGTGACGCCAAGCGGCAGCGAACTGATCAAGCCGCAGCAAGTGATTCAAGCCTTATATGAAGTCACCCAAGGCGATGCTTACGTTACCTCCGACGTTGGCCAGCATCAGATGTTCGCCGCGCAGTATTATCATTTTGATAAACCGCGGCGCTGGATCAACTCCGGCGGTCTCGGCACCATGGGCTTTGGTTTGCCGGCGGCGATGGGCGTGCAGTTGGCCTTCCCCGAGGCGACCGTGGCTTGCGTCACCGGCGAAGGCAGTATTCAAATGAATATTCAAGAACTTGCTACCTGTACCCAATGCGCCTTGCCGATCAAAATTGTCAATTTGAACAATCAGTCGCTTGGCATGGTGCGGCAGTGGCAGGACATGCAGTATGGTGGCCGCCATTCGCACAGCACCTACGCCGATTCGCTGCCGGATTTCGTCAAACTGGCGGAGGCTTACGGCCACGCTGGCATACGCATCGACAAACTGAGCGAACTGAAAGCCAAAATGGCGCAAGCCTTCGCCATGAAGGACAAGCTGGTGTTCCTCGATATCGCGGTGGACCCCAGCGAACACGTTTACCCGATGGCGATTCGCGGCGGCGCGATGAGCGAGATGTTCCTGAGCAAGACGGAGAGGACTTGAACATGAGACGCATCATTTCCATTCTGATGGAGAACCAGCCCGGCGCTCTGTCGCGCGTCGTGGGGCTGTTTTCCCAGCGCAATTACAACATCAATTCCCTGACCGTAGCGCCGACCGAGGACGAAAGTCTCTCGCGCCTGACCTTGACCACTGTAGGCGACGACCGCAAGATTGAGCAGATCATCAAGCATCTGAACAAACTGGTGGACGTGGCCAAACTGGTGGATCTCACCGAAGGCACGCACATCGAGCGTGAACTGATGCTGGTAAAAGTCAAAGCCACCGGCGCGCAGCGCGCCGAGGTAAAGCGCGTAGCGGATATTTTTCGCGGCGACGTGGTGGACATCACCCCCACCATGTACACCATCCAACTAACCGGCACCAGCGAAAAACTCGACGGCTTCATCGCCGCCCTGGCCGGCACGCCGATTCTGGAAGTCGTGCGTTCTGGGATTTCCGGAATAGCAAGAGGGGAGAAGGTGTTGAGCTTGTAACCAAGGCGCTTGCGCCCGCTAGAAGACAAGCCCGCTTCGCGCATTACCCGTGCGTGAAAACATTAAAAAAGCCAAGTCAAAAACCTGGCTTTTTTAATGGTGCTGGGTATGGACAGTGAAATTTGGCATCGGCAAAGCAACGTCAAATGCGCGGTGTATAGCCGCTCTCACCTTTTGGGGCCGTTGATGCCGCGAACACTACAGCGACGTGACCGGTCGCGACGCTACGCCGCGCGGGGCCGATAACGATTTGAACATTACGCCCAAGGCGGGCTAGGCAATCGAGCATTTTGGTTTCGCTGATGCCCCGGAACTGGCCACGCAGCATCTTCGACAGTTTGGGCTGGGTCAAGCCGAGCACATCGGCCGCTTTTTGCTGAGTCCATTTGCGAGCCTTGATGATTTCACCGATTTTCGTGGCGAGTTGAGCCTTCACCAGCATTTCAGCGGCATCCTTACGGCCTAAGTCGGCATAGACGTTGCCGGTACTTTCTTCAAATTCGGTCATTTCCGTGTTCCTTTCGCATGCGTTTCCGCGGCTTTGAATCGTTCGTGGATCAGGTCTAGGTCATGTTTGGGCGTGGCAATGCCGTGCGTGCTCTTCTTTTGAAAACAATGGAGAACATATACCGCGTTTTGGAACCGCACCGTGTACACCGCGCGGTAGGTGCCGCCGGAGTCATCTTCGACGACCTCCAACACGCCAGCCGATCCAAACCCCTTGAATGGCTTCGCTTGCTCATGCTTCTTTCCGGCTTGAGCTAGGTGAAGGGCATAACCGAATGTGTCTTGCACATCCTCTGGCATTCCCATGAGGTCTTTCTTGGATGAAGCAATCCAGATCAGCGTTTTGAGGGTTTCGTTCATGGCGGCATTATGCCCTTATGGGCATAATACGCAAGACTGCTTGCAAGTCGATTCCAGTAACTCGACGCCTCAGTAAATTTGTTTTTTTAATGAGCATGAGCAGCGCCATGCTCCACCATGTGATCAAACGGCAAATGCCCATGCAGCGCGGGAAACATATCGATCAGCCAAGGTCCGGCCAGGGTAAGCGCGGCGCTGAATAGGAGCAGTACGCCGGCGGCTTGTCTTGCGCCGCGGCGGCGGGCGAGGGCGGTGAAGCGTTGTGCGCCGAGGGCGGTGGCGAGCATGGCGGGGAGGGTGCCGAGGCCGAAGGCGGCCATGGTGAGGGCGCCGGAAAGGGCGTTGAGCTGCATC
>JAITMI010000118.1 GCA_031277435.1 Pseudomonadales bacterium | reverse complement strand
CTCGTGCCTGCCCATCGTTTCGTGGCATCCGTCAGCGAGGGCAGGCGCGGCTACGGATTTTACGCTGGCGTCATGGGCTGTATCGCGCCGCTTCTCTTGGGTAGAATCCGCCGCCTCCGCGCCGCATCGCCATTGGAAACTTCTCGATGTTTGAAAAACTCACCGAAAACCTGAGCCACGCCCTGCGCACGCTCAGCGGCAAAGCCAAGCTCACCGAAGACAACATTCAAGACAGCCTGCGCGACGTGCGCCGCTCCTTGCTCGAAGCCGACGTAGCGCTGCCGGTCGTGCGCGATTTCATCGAACGAGTCAAATTGCGCGCGCTGGGCAGCGAAGTCAGCAGCAGCCTCACTCCGGCGCAAGCCTTCCTCAAGATTGTACGGGCCGAATTGCAAAGCGTGATGGGGGAGGAAAATGAAGCGCTCAACCTGCGCACCACTCCGCCCGCCGTGATTCTGATGGCCGGTCTGCAAGGCTCCGGTAAAACCACCACGGTCGCCAAGCTGGCGCGGCTGTTGCAGCAAGAGGACAAGAAAACGGTGATGGTGGTGAGCGCCGACGTCTACCGTCCCGCCGCCATCAAGCAATTGGAAACCTTGGCCGGGGAAGTTGGCGCCAGTTTCTTCCCCAGCGATCCCTCACAACAGCCCGCCGCCATCGTGCAGGCGGCGATCACCGAAGCGCGCAAGCGTTTCATCGACGTGCTGTTCATCGACACCGCCGGCCGCCTCGCCATCGACGCCAGCATGATGGACGAATTGAAAAAGCTGCACGAACTGGCCAAGCCGGTGGAAACCCTGTTCGTGGTAGACGCCATGACCGGCCAGGACGCCGCCAATACCGCGCGCGCTTTCGACCAGGCGCTGCCCTTGACCGGCGTGATTCTCACCAAGGCCGACGGCGATGCCCGTGGCGGCGCCGCCTTGTCGGTGCGTCACCTTACCGGCAAGCCGATCAAATTCCTCGGCATCGGCGAAAAAGTCGATGGCCTCGAACCCTTTTACCCCGAGCGCGTCGCCTCGCGCATCCTCGGCATGGGCGACGTACTGTCCTTGATTGAGGACGTGGAAAAGAAAGTTGATAAAGAAAAGGCGCAAAAACTCGCCAGCAAGATCAAAAAAGGCGAACGCTTCGACTTGCAGGATTTCAAGGAACAATTGGAACAGATGCGCAACATGGGCGGCATCAGCAACCTGCTCGACAAAATGCCCGGCATGGGCAGCATTTCCAAATCGGCGGTGAGCACGGTGGGCGAAAAGAATTTCCGCCAGATGGAAGCCATCATCAACTCCATGACCCTCAAGGAACGCCAGAATCCCGACCTGCTCAACGGCTCACGCAAGCGCCGCATCACCCAAGGTTCGGGCACTTCACTGCAAGACCTAAACCGCCTGCTCAAGCAGCACAAACAAATGCAGAAAGTCATGAAAAAAATGAAAGGCGGCGGCCTGATGAACATGATGCGCAACCTCGGCGGCCGTATGCCTCCAGGCGGTATGCCGCCGGGCGGGCGCTTTCCGGGGTTCTGAAACGCGCCTGTAATCGAATTTACAGTTCCCACGCAAGCGCTTTTCCCTTAGAATGGCGCACTTTTTTCCGGGCCTAGTAGCCTGGATTCGGCTTTAACATTAATTTTCATTGTGGAATCAATTAGTTATGGTAACTATTCGACTCGCTCGCGGTGGTAGCAAGAAGAACCCTTACTACTACGTCACCGTGACCGACAAGCGCAATGCCAATACCGGGCGCTTCATTGAGCGCGTGGGCTTTTATAACCCCACCGCCCGTGGCCAGGAAGAAAAGCTGCGCATCGATCTCGACCGCGTGAGCTACTGGCAGGGCCAGGGCGCTCAGACCAGCGAGCGCGTCAGCACGCTGCTCAAGCAGGCACGCACCAGCGCCGCCGTCGCGGCCTGAGACCGTGACGCAGGCTGAGCTCAGCCTCACCCATCTGGTGATGGGGAAAGTGGGCGCGCCCTGGGGCATCAAGGGCTGGCTCAAGTTGCAGTCGTATACCGATCCGCCGGAAAACCTGCTCGATTATCGCCATTTCGTGCTCACCGGTGCCCGTGGCGCGGGGCAGGGGCGGATCGACATTGAGATCGACGACGCCCGCGTGCAAGGGCAGGGCTTGGTAGGGCACATCAAAGGCTGCGATACGCCCGAGGCCGCTGGTCTTTATACCGGCGGTGAACTCTGGATAGCGAAAAGCGCGCTGCCCGCGCTGGATGAAGGCGAAGGTTATTACTGGCATCAACTGGAACAGTTGACGGTAAAAACGCTCGACGGCGTAGTGCTCGGCAAGGTGGATCACCTCTTGGCCACCGGCGCCAACGACGTGCTGGTACTGCGCGATGCAGAGGGCAAGGAACGGCTCTTGCCTTACGTGCCGCAAGTGGTGCGCAAGGTTGATCTCGGCAAAGGCGAGATGGAAGTAGATTGGCAGCCCGATTGGGATGATTGATAAGGGCGTTTGCAAACGCCCAAAGAGCCGCGGAGAAAGTGGTGGAACACACAACGATGCAGATCGCCATCGTCACCCTCTTTCCCGGCATGTTCAGCGCGCTGACGGAGTACGGCATCAGCGCCAGGGCGGTGCAGCGCAAGCTGGTGAGTTTGCGCTATTACAGCCCGCGCGATTACACGCAAGACCGGCATCGCACGGTGGACGACAAGCCTTATGGCGGCGGCCCTGGGATGCTGATGAAAACCGGCCCGGTCAGCGCCGCGATCCGCGCCGCCAAGGCGGGGCAGGGCGGGCGCGGCAGAGTGCTGTATCTCAGCCCGCAAGGCAGGCCGCTCACGCAAACGCGGGTGAGCGAACTGGCGCGAGAGCCAGCTTTAGTGCTCTTGTGCGGCCGTTATGAAGGCATCGACGAGCGCGTGTTGACGAGCCTGGTCGATGAAGAATGTTCGCTGGGCGATTTCGTGCTCAGCGGCGGCGAAGTAGCGGCGATGGCGCTGCTTGATGCGCTGATCCGCTTGCAGCCGGGCGCGCTCGGCGCGCAGGAGTCAGCGGCGCAGGATTCCTTCGCCGATAGTTTGCTGGACCATCCGCATTACACGCGGCCAGAGGAATTTGAAGGGCAGACGGTGCCGCCAGTATTGTTGAGCGGCGACCATGCGCGCATCGCCCGCTGGCGTTTGCAGCAGCGGCTGGGCGCCACCTGGCGCAAGCGGCCCGATTTGTTGGAACGGCGCGGCTTGAGTGATGAAGAACGGCTTTTGCTCAAGGCCTATATCGAGGCCTGGGAAGCGGGCGGCGCTGAGAATTTTTGACCGAATTATTTTTTGTTTTACTGATTTGAGCGTGGAGCACCACAATGAGCGGCAATAAAATTATCCAGAAAATCGAACAGGCGCAGATGAAAACCAATCTGCCCGAATTCAGCCCCGGCGATACCGTTGTGGTGCAAGTGCGCGTCAAGGAAGGCGACAAAGAACGTCTGCAAGCCTTCGAAGGCGTAGTGATCGGCAAGCGCAATCGCGGCCTGGGTTCCTCCTTCACCGTGCGCAAAATTTCCCACGGCGTGGGCGTCGAGCGTACCTTCCAGACGCACAGCACGCAGATTGGCGGCGTCAGCCTCAAGCGCCGCGGCGACGTGCGCCAGGCCAAGCTGTACTACCTGCGCGATCTGGCCGGCCGCGCCGCCCGCATCAGCGAAAAGCTGGAAAAGAAAGCCGACTGATTCCGCCTTGCCTTGGCCGCATCTGTGCAATAGAGTGCGGCCAAGTTCGGTCTGCCCTGGCGGACATCTAATGAGGTTGGTTTCCCATGCGCAAAGCCCCATCTTTTTGCCGCGCCCGTTTTGGCGCGCTGCTTGTTCTGTTGCTGCCCCTCTTGCTCGCTGGCCGCGCCGCTCTTGCCGATGAGGCGGACTCCGCGGAAGTAGCGGCGATTCGAGAACTCTTGATCTCCACCCAGCCCAATATCCAGGTGGGCTCGATCACCCCAAGCCCGATCGAGGGCCTGTACGAAGTCGCGGTCCAAAACGGCAACACCATCTACGTCAGCCGCGACGCCAAATACCTGATCCCCGGCGATCTCTATGAATCCGGCGAAAATGGCCTGGTCAACCACGGCGATGAGCGCCGCAACGCGCAGCGCCGCGAAAAAGTCGCCGCCATTGATGAACAGCACATGGTGGTATTCGAAGCCGAAGGCGAACGCAAAGCCACCCTCACCGTATTCACCGACGTCGATTGCCCCTACTGCCGCA
This sequence comes from Pseudomonadales bacterium, assembly GCA_031277435.1. Classification (GTDB taxonomy): domain Bacteria; phylum Pseudomonadota; class Gammaproteobacteria; order Pseudomonadales; family Pseudohongiellaceae; genus CAILUG01. Next base: position 3,482 of record JAITMI010000118.1, on the reverse strand, counting down.
AGCTGCACGAAGAAGTCGCCGAGCTGAACCACAACGGCATCGCCGTGCGCTACCTCGCCTTCCCCCGCACCGGCCTCGGCACCGAAACCCACCGCAAGATGATCTCCACTTGGTGCGCCGAAAATCCCCAAGCCATGATGACCAGCGCCAAACGCGGCGGCGGCGTCCCAGAGGCCGACTGCGACCGCGCCGATGACATCGCCATCCAATACCGCCTAGGCCGCGAAGTCGGCGTCACCGGCACTCCGGCGCTATTGTTCGAAGATGGCAGTCTGGTGCCCGGCTATGTTCCCGCCGCAACCTTGATTCCTCTGTTGCTGGAGCAGAGCCCCACGGAGTAATCCGCGCGCCTTTCAGCCAACTTTCTATTTACCTATCTGCGCCATGACGGGCCGATTGTTCAGCGTGCTCTTTGGCGCCTTCGCGGCGCTGCTTTGTTCCGCGTGCTCACAGAGAATTTCAAAAGACTACCATTTTTTTGCGGAAGAAAAGGCCTATTCATGGGGGACGCTCGAACTGGTTCCCAGCGGCGTGGAATATCTGGCGCAAGACGAGATTCCTCCACAAAAAGGCCCTTACGGGATATTTCTCTTTTTCAACATTGATAAATCCGTGCCGCTAGACTGTTTTTACGCGATAGAAAACCTGTCAATAATGAATGTGGAAACGGGACAAAGGGATTATTACCTGGCAAGCCTTGACGACAGAGATGAGATAGTAAAACCCGCTGAAACTTACGACGTAATTGCATTCTCACTCACCAATATCAATTTTGACTATACCGATAAGGCAATTACCTTTGATTTTTATTTCAAGGATTCCTGCGGGCCACAAGAGATGTATCACGAAAATATCTTGTTGCGCCGCAATTATATGGAACACTCCTACACGTTTTGGGATGTTTTGATGGGGGTTTGATTCAGGTTTTTGCGCGGTGGCAGGCAGGTGAGATGTTGTCCGATGCCGCTTTATGTAAGGCGGTCAGGGAATTGGCAAGCGGTTTGATCGACGCGGATTTGGGCGGTTTTCTTTATAAAAAGCGAGTGGCTCGCCCCGGCGGCGGCAAGAGCGGCGCTTACCGTACCTTGCTGGCGGCCCGCATCGGCAGCCGTTATGTGTTTCTGCATGGGTTCTCGAAAAGCGACGAAGAAAACATTACGCAGGACGAACGGAAGGCACTGCAATTCGCCGGAAAAGTATTTTTGGATTTATCTCCGCATGCCTTGTCGCAGGCTTTGCAATCAGGCGTGTTATTGGAGGTGCATTGTGAGCACTATCATTGAATCATTGCGTGGCGATCTGGCCACGCTGCATGCCGCTGGCGCGATCGGCAAGGTGACGATGCGCAAATTCGAGGCGATCTGTCCGCCCCCGGTGCGAGACTTCAGCGCCGCCGACATCAAGCGCTTGCGCGAAAGTCTGCGTTTCAGTCAGCCGGTATTCGCGCTGCATTTGCACACCACGGTCTCGACTCTGCGCAAGTGGGAACAAGGCGAAACCCGCCCCACCGGCCCCGCGCTCAAGCTGTTGAACCTCATCGCCGACAAGGGTTTACAGGCGATCCTCTGAGCTACAAACCCACCCCACGCAAGCTATAATGCCCACTTTTTGGGTTGCAGGGCTGGCTGTTGCTGGCCGCCGTTTGGGAGTCCCCCTCTTGAGTTCGAATGATTACGCGCCGGTGAAAATCGGCATTTGCGGGCTGGGTACCGTGGGTTACGGCAGTTACCGTTTGCTGCAAAGCAATCGTCAGGAATTGGCGCGCCGCGTTGGCTGCGAGCTGGTGGTGTCGCATGTCGCTTCGCGCCGCGTGCGAGAGGGGCAGGACATTGGCGATACCCGTTACAGCACGGACCCTTTCGCGGTGGTCAATGATCCAGAAGTGGACATCGTTTTGGAACTTTTGGGCGGTATCGACGTGGCGCTGCCTTTGGTGCTGCAAGCGATCGCCAATGGCAAGCATGTGGTCACCGCCAACAAGGCGTTGATCGCGCAACATGGCAACGAGATTTTCGCCGCCGCCGCCGCGCAAAACGTGCTGGTGGCTTACGAGGCATCGGTCGCTGGCGGCATTCCCATCATCAAGGCGATCCGCGAAGGGCTGGCCGGCAATCACATTCAATGGGTGGCCGGCATCATCAATGGCACCGGCAATTTTATTTTGACCGAAATGCGTGAAAAAGGCCGCGCCTTCGCCGATGTGCTGCAAGAAGCCCAAGCGCTGGGCTACGCCGAAGCCGACCCAACCTTCGATATCGAAGGCATCGACGCCGCGCACAAGCTGACGATTCTCGCCTCAATCGCCTTCGGTATTCCGCTGCAATTCAGCAAAACCTACACCGAAGGCATCAGCCAGCTCACCCAGCAGGACATCCGCTATGCCGATGAACTCGGCTACCGCATCAAGCACCTGGGCATCAGCCGCAAGACTGAAAACGGCATTGAACTGCGCGTGCATCCCACCTTCATCGACGAGGACAGCCTGATCGCCAGCGTCAACGGCGTGATGAACGCGGTGATGGTGAACGGCGACGCCGCGGGTTCAACCTTGTATTACGGCGCTGGCGCTGGCGCCGCGCCCACGGCGTCGGCGGTGGTGGCCGACATCATCGACGTGGCGCGCCTGATCGCCAACCCGCAAAGCAGCGTGCCGGCGCTGGCCTTCCAGGGCGACAGACTTTCCGGCCTGCCGATTCTGCCGATGGCGCAGGTGCGTAGCGCTTATTACTTGCGCATTACCGCGCTGGATCAGGTGGGCGTGCTATCCGACATTACGGAAATTCTCGGCGATCACGCCATCAATATTGAGGCGATCATTCAAAAAGAACCGCGCGGCGTCGATGCCGACAATCAGCGCGTGCCGGTCATCATTCTCACCCGCGAAGTTCTGGAACAAGAAATGAACGCCGCCATCGCCCAGATCGAAGCCTTGCCCACGGTGGCGGAGCGGGTGATGCGCGTGAGAGTATTTCGTTTCGACGTGTGAATTGCCGCCAGGAGCCAGCCATGCAATACATCAGCACCCGCGGCCAAAGCCCCGCCGCCAGTTTTGAAGACGCCGTACTCACCGGCCTCGCGCCCGACGGTGGCCTTTACATCCCCGCGCATGTGCCCACGGTGAGCGCCGCCCAGCTTACAGCCTGGGCCAAGCTGTCATATCAAGATTTGGCCTTCGAGGTCATCAAACCCTTCGTGGGCGGCGCGATTCCCGATGCCGAACTCAAGGCGATGATAGACGCCAGCTACGCGGAATTTTCCGACCCCAAAATCGCGCCGCTGCAACATTTGTACGATGAGCATTACGTTTTGGAACTGTACTGTGGCCCCACGCTGGCGTTCAAGGATTTCGCGCTGCAACTCTTGGGCCGCTTGCTCGATTATTTTTTATCGCGCCGTCAACAACACCTCGCCATTCTCGGCGCCACTTCCGGCGACACCGGCTCCGCCGCGCTCGAAGGCTGCAAGCACAGCGCTTACCTGGA
>JAITMI010000105.1 GCA_031277435.1 Pseudomonadales bacterium | reverse complement strand
CCAATTCGCTCGACCCCGACATCGCCGCCGCCATGCAAAGCGGCGATTTTGAACGCGCCGCCGCGCTCACCGAACGCGCGCTGCGCATCCGCCCGCGCGAAGCCGCGCTGTGGTACAACCTGGCCTCGATCCGCTACAACCAAGGCCGTTTGCAAGAAGCCGAAGGCCATGCCCAGCGCGCGCTCAGTTTCAGCGTATTGCCCGCGCAGCGTGGCGATATCGAAGCGCTACTGGCGCGGATTCGCGCGGGGCAGTGAGTTTTCTCCACGCAAACAAAAAGGCCGCCCAGTGATTGAGCGGCCTTTTTTGTTTGCGATCAACCAGTTTATAAACTGATAATTCCAATTAAACCGTCGGCTCACTGTGGTCAATCAAGCGCATTCCCGCGTCCACCACATAGTCCTTGGTGATACCGGCCAGCGAGGTGGTGCCGCTGCCGCGCATGCAGATGGCGAGTTCGCGGTTGAGCAAGTCGAGCACGCGCTCCACGCCGGCTTGGCCGAAGGCGCCGAGGCCCCAGCAATACGGGCGGCCAATGCCTACCGCGGAGGCGCCCAAGGCCAGCGCCTTGAACACGTCGGTGCCGCGGCGCACGCCGCCGTCCACCATTACCGGCACGCGGCCATTCACCGCCGCTACCACTTCCGGCAGGCACTCGATGGTGCCGCGGCCCGTGTCAGTGGCGCGGCCGCCGTGGTTGGATACGATGATGCCATCCACGCCGCTTTCTACCGCCAGCGCGGCGTCTTCGCCGGTTTCGAGGCCCTTCACCATCACGTTCATGCTGGTAACTTCCTTCATGCGTGCGATGACTTCCCAGGTAAGCGCCGGATCGACCAGGCCGCTGCGCGCCAAGCCTTCAAACATCGGTTTTTGCTTGCCGTCGTAGTGGCATTCTTCGCAGAAGCGGGTGTCGTTACGCGCCAGGAAGGCTTGCGTTTCGGTGTTGCGGCCACCGGGCAGGTCGATGGTGAAGCACACGGTGGTGCAGCCGGCGCGCTCGGCGCGTTGCAGCATAGCCACGGTGTTTTCCCACACGTTGGTGGAATAAAGCTGGAACCACATGCCCTTGCCGTCGCGCGCCGCCATCACTTCTTCGATGGGGTCCGAAGCCTGGGTGGAAATAATCATGAAATTGCCTTTGCCCGCGGAGGCGCGGGCGGCGCCGGTTTCCGCGTCGCCGTGCATGGCGCCGCAACTGCCGACCGGGCTGAGGATGATCGGCGAATTGGCCTGTGCGCCGAGGAAGTTGATGCTGGTGTCGATCCGCTCCACGTTCACCAAGCGCCGCGGACGGATCTGAAAGCGCGTATAGCCTTCGCGGTTGGCGTGCAGCGTGCCGTCGCCATCGGTGCCGCTGGCGAGATAGCCGAAGTGCGCGGGCGGCACTTTTTCGCGGGCCAGGGCTTCCATTTCAAAAATATTGATGACGTCGCGGGGATCTTTGAGGCGCTCGGACAGCGTCTCTTCCACCGCCTGAGCGAAGGCGTCATAGCTGGTGAGCAGGGGGCTGGCGGCTAGAAACTTCAAAAATTCACGGCGAAACTTGACTTGGGATGGCGATAATGACTGAGACATGGGTTCCCCTGTGGTGGCTGTTGTAGTGGCTGTGTTGTGGCTGTTCTTATGGTGCTGGTGTCTTATGGCGCTGTTTTAAGTGGCGCTGGCGCTGGTATCGGGCCTCGCCGACTTTACCCAAAACTCCATGATTTTAGAAGTCTGCTCAGCGTGATCCACGTCCTTCCAGCGGTACTGTGCCCGCAGTTCCGGATGCTTGCGGTAGCCGCGCTTTTCCCAGAAGCGGTCAAGCGGCTGATAATCAGCGGGGCGCAAAGGATGTTCCGGCGGGCGCAGCACGGCGCAAAACGTGTAGTAATCGAAGCCGCCCAACTCACGCGCGTGCGCCTCGCGTTCCTCAAAAAAGCGCACGCCCAGCCCGCGCCCGCGATAATCGCGGCGCAGCACTGATTCAGCGCAGTAGAACACTCGTTCCGGATCGTAACCGGCGGCAATGAAAGGCCGTTGAAAATTCGCTTCCTCGGCGCGTAGTGGAATGCCAGTGGACGCGCCCACCACCTTGTCCGCGTTTTCCCCGCCCGCGAAAGCCACCACCACCACCGCGTCGGCACAGTTGGCGTAGGTTTGCAGATAACGGCGTTCGTATTCCATATCCCCGTCGTACAGATAAGGAAACTCGCGAAACACATCAATGCGCAAGCGCGCCACGGCGTCCAGATAATCCATCAGCGCCGCGCCGGAAAAACGCTTGACGGTCAAAGTGTTGGGCATCAGTATCTTCCCGCAAAGAAAGCGTGCATTGTAGACAGCGTTTACCCACAAGGGAAAACCGCAAGATTCCCGTCTGGACAAGCAAGGCCGGGGAATTGCACTTAGTCTGCTTGGCACATTTGCGGCTTGACGCCAAAAAGCGCTAAGCCCTATTTTGACCAAGCGCCGCCATGGGCCTATGCAAGGCATAACAAAAAACTAACGCCACACGCCAGTAAAGCTATCTAAGAAAGCTATCAGGGGAGGAAAAAGCAATGTCCCAAATGTCCCATAAAGAGACTTGCAACCATCACGTTTCATGCGGCCCGCGCCGCGCCGTCGCCACAACCGTCGCCACAACCATGCTGTCTTGCGCCTTGCTGCTGGGCGCCTCCGCGTCACTGTTCGCGCAAGACATCGATCAGCGCCTGCCCGATGCCGCGATGAAGCGCGACATCGCCACCGTACAGGCGCTATTGCGTGAGGGCGCCGATCCCAACGTCAAAGGCCGCTTCGCCACGCCCGCTCTGCACTGGCTGGTGCGGGTCGATGAAGTGGACACCGTCAAACAACTGCTGCAAGCCGGCGCCGACCCTAACACGCTGACCGATGAAAACCTCAGCGCCCTGAGCTTGGCGATCGCCAACGGCAGCATCGACATGGTCAAACTCTTGCTGGATGCTGGCGCCGACGCCAACGCGCGCGAGCTTAGCGGCGAAACCATGCTGATGTCCGCCGCCGCCGTAGGCGTGCCCGAAGTGGTCAGCGCCCTGCTCGAACACGGCGCCGAAGCCGATGCGCTGGACCGCGACTTCGGCCAGAGCGCCTTGATGATAGCGGCCCGCGAAGGCCATGCGGAAACGGTGCGGCTGTTATTGAACGCTGGCGCCAACCCGAACCGCCATACCAATATCGGCGACACGCCCAGGTTCATCGGCGCCAATTCGGTGCCGGGCTTCGGCTTTGGCGTTGGCATCATCCGCGGCGGCGTACCCAAGGACCGTGGCCGCCGCGAGCCCACGCCCGGCGGCATGACGCCCCTGCTCTACGCCGCGCGCGGCGGTTACGTCGAAGTCGGTCAACTATTGCTGGATGCCGGCGCTGAGCTCAACTCCCGCGAAGCCAACGACATCTGGCCGCTGTTGATGGCGATTTCCAACCAGCAGGCGCCGATGGCTTTATTCCTCTTGCAGCAGCCCGAGGTGCTGATCGACAGCCAGGACTGGTATGGCCGCAGCCCGATCTGGGAAGCGGTGAACGTGCGCAACATTTACATCCACAACGCCCTGTATACGCACGATGTTGATCGCGACGCCATGCTGGGCGTGGTCGAAGCCCTGCTGAATGCGGGCGCCGATCCCAACCCGCGCACCAAGGAAACGCCGCCGTTCCGTCACTTCCTCCTGGCGACCACGGGTTCCCTGGAATGGGTGGATTTCACCGGGCAGACGCCCTTCCTCACCGCCGCGCTGGCGGGCGATGTCACGGTGATGAAATTGCTGCTCGAACACGGCGCCGATCCGCTGATCGATACCTTTGAAGGCACTTCCCCGCTGATGGCCGCCGCTGGCGTCAACTGGGTGGTATTGCAGACCTGGACCGAGAGCGAAGAACAACTGCTCGCGGCGGTGAAACTCTGCCATGAACTTGGCATGGACGTGAATCAAGCCAATTCCATGGGCATCACCGCGCTGATGGGCGCCGCCAACCGCGGCTCGGACAGCATCATTCGTTATCTGGTGGACCAAGGCGCCGACCTTACCGCGCTGGACAACGAAAACCGCAGCGCGCTCGATTGGGCCAATGGCGTGTTCCTTGCCACCCATCCGTCCGAATCCAAACCCAGTTCCGTCGCCCTCATTACTGAGCTATTGACCGCTCAGGGCAAACCGGTTCGTTGATAGAGGCAGACTCATCATGTTGCGTAAACTCATCCTTCCCCTTTCCCTGTTGCCGCTGTACGCGGCGCCAGCCTTGGCGCAGTTCACGCCCGCGCTGGTGTCCGACTACTGCGCCAAATGCCACAACTTCGAGGACTGGGCCGGCAGCCTGGACCTCGAAGCCCTGGATTTCGACCACGTTGATAAAGCCGCTCCCGAATGGGAACTGGTCATCCGCAAGCTCAGCGCCGGCATGATGCCGCCCGCCGGCGAGCCGCATCCCTCGCAGGATGAGGCGAAAGCCTTTATCGCCGAGCTCGAAAACCGCCTCGACTCCCAAGTAACGCCGCTGCCAGCCGCCCCCGCGCTGCACCGGCTCAACCGCAGCGAATACGCCAATGCCATCCGCGATATTTTCGGCCTCGACATCGACGCCAGCACCTTGCTGCCGCAGGATGACGCCAGCGAAGGCTTCGACAACGTCGCCTCCGGCCTCGGCATTTCGCCAGCCTTGATTCAAGGCTATACCAACGCCGCCATGAAGGTGAGCCGCCAAGCGGTGGGCGACACCACCCTCACCGAAGCCAGCACCGCTTACAACGTCTCCCCTGGGTTCAAGCAGTTCGACTACGTCGAAGGTCTGCCCTTGGGCACCCGCGGCGGCATGGTGGTTGAACACAACTTCCCGCTCGACGCCGAATACGCCATCCGCATTCGCGGCGGCGGCCGTGGCGGCGGCGGCCCGCGCATTCAGGTGACGCTCGACGGCGCGCAGATCACGCCGGAAAACCCGCGCGACTTCCGCCTGCCGCTGAACGCCGGCGTACACACGCTGACCGTGGCGCTGATCGATACCTCGCGGCCCACCGGCGTCAACGACATTTATTCCGTGTATTCGCCGCCCGGCACCATCGACACGGTGGAAATCGTCGGCCCCTTCAACCCCAGCGGCACCGGCGACACCACCAGCCGCCAGCGCATCTTCAGCAGTTGTTACCCGCAAAGCAACGACGCGGAACGTCAATGCGCCGAACGCATCGCGGTGGACATCGCCACCCAGGCTTTCCGCACGCCGGTAGTGCCCGGCGACATTGAGCCGGTGATGGCGTTCTACGAACAAGGCTACCGCGAAGGCGGCTTTGAAGGCGGTATCCAGCAGGCGCTGTCGCGCATCCTGATCGACCCGCGCTTCCTGTTCCGCTTCGAGGAAGAACCCGCCGATGTCGCGCCCGGCGAGATCTATACCATCAGCGACCTGGATCTGGCTTCGCGCCTGTCCTTCTTCCTGTGGAGCAGCATTCCGGACACGGAACTCTTGGCGCTCGCCGAGCAAAACCGCCTGCATGAAAAAGACGTGCTGTTACAGCAGGTGCGGCGCATGTTGGCCGACCCCAAAGCCGAAGCGCTGACCAAGAACTTCGCCGGGCAATGGCTCTACCTGCGTACCTTGGCTGGCGTCACGCCCGAAGCGCGGAGTTTCGATGACAACCTGCGTCAGGCCTTCACCCAGGAAACTGAACTCCTGTTCAACTACATCGTCAACGAAGACCGCTCCGTGCTCGACCTGATCGACGCCGACTACAGCTTCATCAACGAGCGTCTGGCGCGCCATTACGGCATCCCAGACGTGCGCGGTTCCTACTTCCGCAAAGTGCAGTTACCGCCCGAAAGCCAGCGCCGCGGCGTGCTTGGCCACGGCTCGGTGCTCACCGTTACCTCCAGCGCCAGCCGCACTTCGCCGGTAATCCGCGGTTCCTGGATTTTGGGGAATCTGTTGAACGCGCCGGTCCCGGCGCCGCCGCCTGGCGTGGAAACCAACCTCGACGGCGACGGCACCGTGGTGCTCACCAGCTCCGTGCGTGAACGGCTCGAAGCGCATCGCGCCGATCCCACCTGCGCCTCCTGCCATCGCGTCATCGACCCGGTAGGCTTCGCGCTGGAACACTTCGACCCGGTCGGCGCCTGGCGCGAATACGACGGCGACAGCAAGGTCGATTCCTCCGGCATGTTGGCCGACGGCACGCCGATCACCAGCGCCACCGACCTGCACGACGCGCTGATGCAACGCTCCGATTTGTTCGTCAACACGCTGACGGAAAAGCTCTTTATCTACGCGCTTGGCCGCAGCCTCGACTATTACGACATGCCCACCGTGCGCGCCATCCGCAATCAGGCGCGGCAGGAGGATTTGCGTTTCTCCGCCATCGTCGAAGGCATCGTACAAAGTCCGCAATTCACGCAGCGCGTGAAAAGCGGCGGCAGCACCGACCCCCAACCCACCACGGCATCACGCTGATTCACGCACAGAGGTAAATATCATGGCCAATTTCCTGAGCAAGAAACACCTAAGCCGCCGTGCCCTGTTGCGCGGCGCCGGTACCACCTTGGCGCTGCCTTTCCTCAGCGCCATGCTGCCAGCCGCCACTTCGCTGGCGCAAAGCGGCGCCGCGCCCAAAACCCGCTTCGGCGCCATTTACGTGCCGCACGGCGCCACCATGTCGCGCTGGACGCCAAAAGACAGCGGCAAGAACTTCACCATGAGCGAAATCCTCACCCCGCTCGAACCCCTGCGTGAAAAACTCAACGTCATCAGCAATCTCGGCCATCCCTTGGCCTATGGGCCGGGCGGCGCCACCGGCAACCACAATCGCTCCTCCGCCGCCTGGCTCAGCGGCGCCAAGGCTGAATCCGGCGCGCAGCCGCGTCTCGGCGTCACGGTGGACCAGGTGATCGCGCAGCAACTTGGGCAGGATACCCCGCTGCCTTCGCTGGAACTGATGATCGAACCCGCCAGCCTGAGCTGCGGCGAGGGTCTGAGCTGCGCCTACCGCAATACCATTTCCTGGCAGAACGACATCAGCCCCCTGCCGATGCAGAACAACCCGCAGGTGGTGTTTGAGCAACTCTTTGGCGACGGCGC
>JAITMI010000342.1 GCA_031277435.1 Pseudomonadales bacterium | reverse complement strand
GCTTTGCGCACGCCGATTTCCTTGGTGCGTTTATTGACTGTTGCTTCCACTAAGCCGTATAGGCCCAAGAGGGCGATTATCAAAGCCAATATGGTGCTGCCGGTGATGATTTGAGCCTTGGATTCTTCAGACGCCAGCATATTGGGCTCCAGCATGTCCGCGCTCAAGGGCTCGAAAGGCACGGCCCCCACGATTGCCGTCCAAATCGCCTGTAAATCCGCGATGACGGCGGTGCGATCCGCGTTTGGTTCCAACCTGATGGCAAGCTGGCTGCCCTGAGAATAGCGGTAGTACTGAGGCTGCGGCGGTAATAACACCGAAGAAAATTGGGTATCGGCGACTACGCCGATTATGCGTGCCTGCTGAGAGCCCACTTTAATCAAGCGATCAAGCGCCGTGGCGGGAGATGCAAAACCCATCTCTCGCGTCGCGGCAAGATTCAGCACGATGTTGATTACGTCCGCGGCGGCCTGTTCAGCGCTGATTTCTGGAACGGTTCCTTCGATTTCCGTCGAGAATTCGCGACCCGCCAACAGCGGTACCGCCATGACGCGGAAATAACCGGCGCCTATGCCGGCGCTTTGCATGGAACCATTCACTACTTGGCCATCATCCGCCGTGTAGGTGGCGCTCACCGGTGTCACAATCGCTATTACTCCCGGCGATACGCTCGCGCTTCCGGTGGCCGCCTCCGCTACTCCCGGTACTCGATTGAACTCGTCCAGTACCGTAGACATTTTTTGCGTAATCTCGGGGCCGCTTGTTCGAACAAGCATGACATTATCCATGTCGTAGCCGCGGCTGCGGTTGCGTGTGTAGTCGATCTGCAACCACAGCACCGCGCTTGCCAGTAGCAGCGCGATAACAATCGCGAATTGAATTCCCACCAACAGCCTGCGCAGAGTATTGCCAGTGGATACGAGCGAGCTGGCGCTGTTGCGTAACAATTGCACCGGCTTGCCGCGCGACATCAATATAGCGGGATAAATGCCGCTCAAGAGCGCAAAAACCAGCAAGACAAACACACCTTGAGCAAGGTTGCGCCAACTGAAAAGATCAAGGGCCAAGGGCACGCCCAGTTTTGTTTGTAACCACGGCAGGCTGATTTCCAAAAGAACGCAGGCAAAGAGCGCCGCCATGAGAGTTTGCAGCAACACATCCAATAAATACTGACGCAACAACTGCCCCGTTTCCGCGCCCATCACTTTGCGGATGCCAACTTCGCGCACGCGATCAAGCGAACGCAGCGTGGCCAGCATCACGAAATTGCAACCGCTGATCAACAACACCAATGCACCAATGGCGGCAAAAGCGTGTAAGAGCCCGGCGGTGTCGCCATCACCCGGCTCGAATAGCGAAGGCAGCAAATGCAAATCCCGTAGTGGCATGAATGTAAAACGGACCCTCACGATGCCAGGGTTCATGTAATTGTTTTCATCCATGAAAACGCGCAATTCGCTTTCGAGTTCGCTGGCGGAAAAACCGGGCCGCAATTTGAAATAATTGGTCACATACAGGAGGCTGGCGTTCATATCCCAACTGTCCAATATCTTGGTTGGGTCTGGTAGCGCGCCGGGGTCGAGCAAGGCCAAGAGTTCCAGTTCATTCAGTACGCTTGGTTCTGGAACGCGGTAAACCGCTTTGATCGTAAAGTCCGCTGAACCTCCTTGCCTGGCATTGATGCTCAGCGTGTGATCCAGCGGCGATTGATTCCCGAATAGTTCGGCGGCTGCGTCCGCGCTGATAGCGATGAAGCGCGGATTTTCGAATACCGCTTGCAGTGAGCCTTCCAGCGTTTCCAGTTGCACCAGATCCAGCAGAGTTGGTTCAGCGTAATCCAAGAGATGAGTGGAATACTGTTCTCCATCGACCTCGATAGCGCCAGAGGTTCGCAGTGTTCTGGCGAAAACCTCGAAAGCCTCAGGATTGCGGTTTTGCAAGCTCGTTCCCAGCACATAGGGCACTATGATCTGCGCGGGCGGGCTGTTCCCGTTGGGACTTTCCCGCTGCCCCATGATCGTGTAAATCCGCTCCGCCCCCTCCCACTGCGCATCCCAGGAAAACTCCCGCTGCACGTAGAACGTCAGAGCAAAAAATACCGCCAGCCCCAGAGCCAAACCGCCGATGTTGATGGCGCTGGTGAACTTGTTGTTCCGCAGCATCCGCCAGAAAGAGCGCAGGTAATCGCGTAGCATGTGGGGGTTCCTCTTGGTGTGTTGTTGTTCTAACTCTTATAGTTTTAAGCAATTTTTATGCCATTTTCTGGCTCTAGTAAAATCAATGACTTAGCTGTTGTGTGGGGGAAAATTGGTGTACGACTGTCCGCAGGCGGACAAAAAATGTCCGTTTCCGGACAGGGGGCTGTGGCGTTCAGGCAGCTTTGCGCTGTTCGACTTCCCAGCCCAGACAGGCGAGCGCCACGGTGCGTGGCACGGGTTTGTGGCCAGCGCGGTAGTAAGCCAGCATACGGCGCGACAGGCCCAAGGCTTGCGCGGCGGCATCGAGCGTGAGTTTATGGCGCGACATCCAGGCGATAATCAACTCGTGCGAATAGCCGCCGTTTTGTTCGATGGCGCGTGCGCGCAAATTGTCGGCGGCCAGTTCCAGCGCGTCATTATTGGCCCAGCGCACGCTGCCGCCCCATTCGCCCAATTTTACGCGGCGAAAGGTGGCGGGGTCGTTCAATGCGCGCAGACTGGGGTGTTTGCGCACGATGGGTTTGAGGTCTACCCGCAAGGTGAGGCCATCGGCGAAGGTGAGTGATAGCAACGCTTCTGGCAGCGCTTTTACCGCGGTAATGGTGAATTGTTTGTTGCTCATGGGTTTAGTTCCTTCCACTTTTTCGTCAGGATGCTCCGGTTGGTTTGCGCCCACATCACGACTTCGGCCAATTCACGACGGGCGATGTTGCCGCGAAGGATTTGCAGATCGGCGATTACAATCAGTGCTTCGCGCCCGTCGTTCATACGCACATGAAAATGTGGCGGCAGATGATCGTCCGCATACATGGTGATGGTAGATCGCGCAAGGCGTGCGAGTGTTGGCATGGTTTCATTTTGGTGCAATTGTTGCACTCTGACAAGATGTGTCACGGAGGGCAGAACATGAGAACACTAACCGTCACCCCGCGCGGGCAAGTGACTTTCCCTAAAGATATTTTGCGGCATTTGGGCGTTAAGCCCGGCGAAAAGATAAAACTGAATTTACTGTCGGATGGCCGAGTTGAGCTGAGATCCGCGCGGGTGCCGGGGTCTTTTGCAGCTCTGCGGGGCATTCTCAAGGATAAAACGAATGGCGCCTGTTTGAGCATCGAGGAAATCAGTGACGCGATAGCTGATGCTGGGTTTAGTTCAAGTCTCCAGCGCGGCTACAGGCATGAGTAGTTGCAAGACCGCCAAAACCCAGCGCCACGTTTCATGGCGCCGGGTTTCGTGTTTACGTTGGGCTTCGCTGCGCTCAGCGCCAACCTGCGTCAGCGCTCAGCGGGGGGAGTTAGACTTACTGCAAAGCCGCCGCGCCAGCCGCCGCGACTACGCCATCCTGATCGGAGGCCATGCCGGAGACGCCGATGGCGCCGATGATTTTGCCGTCCACGGTCAGTGGAATGCCGCCTTCGGCGGCGACCGCGCCTTCGAGGGTGAGCACGCGCAGGTTGATGCCGCCTTGGGCGATCAGGTCTTGGAAGGCTTTGGTGGGGCGCTTGTAGAGTACGGCGGAGCGCGCCTTGGCTTGCGAGACTTCGACGCTGGCGTTTTGCGTGTCGTCGCGTTTGACGTAGGCGACGAGCTGGCCGGCGGTATCGACCACCGCGATGGCCATGGGCCAATTGCGGTTGGCGGCTTCGGTTTCGGCGGCGTTGATGACGGTCTTGGCTTGTTCGAGCGTGATGTTGTTGCCGTAGGACTGCGCCTGAGCGCCAGCGCTGCCCAGCGCGGCGGCGAGAGCGAGGGTGTGAAGCAAGGGTTTGGTCATCGGTGACTCCTCGGTTGAGTGCTGTGCCGCGGACGGGCCGCAGCGTTGTTAAGTATTGTTGTGATCACACATTGTTACGTTATTGCAGCGCGCCAATCATAGCCAGCGCGGGCCGTTCCCGGAAGCCGGGCGCGCTAGCGTTTACGCGCCTTCTACTCGAAGCCCAGTTCGCGCCAGGTGGCGGAGACCACCGGGTCATCGGCGGGAGCGAGCTGGCGCGCTTTGCCGATGGCCGCCCTGGCCTGTTCCCCGCGCCCGAGTTGCGCCGCCACCACGGCTTGATTGTTCCAGGCGTAGGGATAATCCGGATGCAGCCGCGCCGCCGTTTCAAAACGCGCCAAGGCCTCGGCGAGTTGACCTTGCGCATAAAGCTGATTGCCGCGCGCCATCAAAAGTTCCAGTTGAGCGGGCCAGCGCGCTAAGCCGGTTTCCAGCAATTGTTCTTGCGTCGCGTCATCGCTGGCGGAAGCACCACTCAATTGTGGCGCGATCGCGGCGAAATACGCGGCGGCCTCGGCGGTGGCCGGCAGTTGCGTAGGCGCCAGCACGAGCAAGCCCCAATGCCCGGCGCGTTGCCAGGTGCGCTCAAACGTGGCGAGCTTGACGCGGTAATTTTCCAGGCGCCCGGAATTGAGAATGAGTTCTTGACTATCAAGATCATAACCACGCGCCACCGCGTAGTGCCAGCGCGGGTACCAGGATAGCCCGAGATTTTGCAGCACCAATACCGCATGGCCGGCATCGAGTTCGCGCAATAGCGCGTGCAGACCGCCTGCAAGCGGATAAGCGAGGCGCCCATGCCGCCGCGCCGACGCGGTGAGTTCCAGTTGAAAACTGCCTTGGCGGTCCGGCACGTAGACTTCGCTCACCAACTCCTCGGGCGCGATGCGCAAGCCGCTGCCGCCCAGCACGGTGGCGAGCGCGGCGGGGCCGCATTGGTATTGTTCCTGGGGGTGGAACGGGAGGTCGTTAATGAAGGCGGTGCTGTGATCGCGCTGGGCAGCGCGTAAATCGGGGGGCAATGGGGAGGCGCAGCTTTGTAGGAATAAGGCGAGTAAAAAACCAATCAGTATTGTTGTATTGGTTCTTCCGTGCGCGAAGATTGCCGTAAGAAACTTAGTGCGAAGGCGTGCAACTAGGCTGCTCCCTCTCCCGCTGGCGGGAGAGGGCGGGGGAGAGGG
>JAITMI010000327.1 GCA_031277435.1 Pseudomonadales bacterium | reverse complement strand
GCGCGCGAGGATTTTCAGCAATTAAGTTCCTTCTTTTTGCCCGGCGAAGGCTGGGGCATTACTCACGACGGCACGGAACTGATCGTGAGCGATGGCACCGCCATCCTGCGTTTTCTCGACCCGGCCACGCTCAAGGAAACACACCGGGTGGCGGTGACCGAAGACGGATTGCCGCTGGCGCGCTTGAATGAACTGGAATATATCGACGGCGAAGTATGGGCCAACGTGTGGTACACCGACACCATCGTGCGCATCGACCCCGCCACTGGCCGCGTGAGCTCCAAGCTGGATTTGGCCGCGCTGCATCCGGCGGACGCTGACAGCGACGTACTCAACGGCATTGCCTGGGACGCAGAGGCCAAACGCCTGTTCGTCACCGGCAAGCTGTGGCCGGCGCTGTATGAGATTCGCGTGAGCGAGTGACGTGCGCCGCCCGCCGCGTGTTTCAGGAATTTTTGGTCAAAAAATAGGGCTCTTGCTCTTGTGCCTCGTGCTTGGCGGCTGTGAATCGCTGAGTTATTACCAGCAAGCTGTCAGCGGCCACCTGAGCTTGATGCACAGCCGTGAACCGATCGCCGGCCTTCTGCAAGACCCCGCTCTCGACCCCGCGCTGCAAGAACGCCTGCGCACGTTTCTGCGCCTGCGCGACTTCGCCGCCACTGAATTGGCCTTGCCGGTGGGCCACAGTTACGAAACCCTGGTCAGGCAGAACAGCCCCTATGTGGCCTGGAGCGTGTTCGCCGCGCCGGAGTTTTCGCTAGGGCTCAAACAGTGGTGTTACCCCATCGCCGGCTGCGTCGCCTATCGCGGTTACTTCGCGCAAGAGGCGGCGAACGCTTATGCCGAGACCTTGCGCGAACAAGGCTGGGAAGTCTACCTCGGCGGCGTGACGGCCTATTCGACCTTGGGCTGGTTCGACGATCCGCTTTTAAGCTCCGTGCTCGACCGCGACACCTGGCAAGTGGCGAGCGTGCTGTTCCACGAACTGGCGCATCAAGTGGCCTACGCGCCGGGCGACAGCGACTTCAACGAAAGTTTCGCCACCGCCGTGGAACAGGAAGGCTTGCGCCGCTGGCTCGATGCGGCTGGCGTCAGCGGCGGCGAACGCGCGGAACTCTTGCAAGCAAGCGCGGCGCAACAAAGCCGCAACGCCGCCTTCGTGGCGCTGGTGCAAGGCGCGGTACAGGATTTGAGCGCGCTCTATGGGCAAGGCGGCGATGACGCCGCGCTGCGGCAAGCCAAACAAGCACGGCTCGACGCCCTGCGCGCCGATTACGCCACGCTCAAGCAAAGCTGGGGCGGCTATGGGGGTTACGACGGCTGGTTCAACGGCCCGCTCAACAACGCGCAGCTCGCTACCGTGAGCACTTACAACGACCTGGTGCCAGCTTTCACCGCGCTATTAGCGCGCCAAAATGGCGACCTGCCAGCGTTTTACCAGGCGGTGCAAACCCTGGCCGGGCTCGACTACACGGCACGGCGCGCCGCGCTTGCGCCGTAGCTGGCGGGCCGGGCTAAAATCACCGTTCGTTTTTGACTTTACCGACAGCAACCCAGGAACTCCGATGATCATCAAACCTCGCGTCCGCGGCTTCATGTGCGTCACCTCCCACCCCACCGGCTGCGCCGCCAACGTGCGCGCCGAAATCGACTACGTGCGGCGCCAAGGCCCCATCGCCAATGGCCCCAAAAAAGTGCTGATCATCGGCGCCTCCACCGGCTATGGCCTGGCCTCGCGCATCGTCGCCGCCTTCGGCGCCGGCGCGGCGACGCTCGGCGTATTCTTCGAAAAAGAAGGCACGGAGGACAAGCCGGGCTCAGCGGGCTGGTACAACAGCGCCGCTTTTCACCAGCAAGCCGAAGCCGCCGGGCTCTATGGCAAGAGCATCAATGGCGATGCTTTTTCCGATGCAATCAAACAAAAAACCATCGACCTCATCAAAGCCGATCTGGGCCAGGTGGACCTGGTGATCTACAGCCTCGCCGCGCCGCGCCGCCTGCATCCGCGCACGG
The DNA here is from genome assembly GCA_031277435.1 of Pseudomonadales bacterium. Lineage (GTDB taxonomy): Bacteria > Pseudomonadota > Gammaproteobacteria > Pseudomonadales > Pseudohongiellaceae > CAILUG01. The sequence goes on along the minus strand of JAITMI010000327.1, from coordinate 870 downwards.
GCACGGTGCATAACTCCACGCTCAAACCGATCGGCAAGGACATCACCCTGCGCGGCATCAATACCGACAAGGAAGTAATTCAGGACATGTCGGTAGCCGCCGCTAGTGAAGAAGAAATCGCCAACACCGTAGCGGTAATGGGCGGTGAGGACTGGCAGTTCTGGATCGATGCGTTAGATAAAGCAGGTGTACTGGCGCCGGGCGCCATCACCACCGCCTACACCTATCTAGGCGCTGAACTGACCTGGGACATCTATTGGAACGGCACCATCGGCGCCGCCAAAAAAGACCTGGACCAAAAAGCCGCCGCGCTGAACGCCAAGCTCGCCGCCAGCGGCGGGCAGGCGCGAGTAGCGGTACTGAAGGCAGTGGTAACCCAGGCCAGCTCAGCGATCCCCGTAATGCCGCTCTATCTGGCGCTCTTGTTCCGGGTAATGAAGGAAGCCGGCACGCACGAGGACTGCATCGAACAAATTGACCTTTTGTTCCGCGAAAGCCTCTACGGCCCCCATCCCCGCCTCGACGCCGATGGCCGCTGGCGCGTGGATTACAAGGAACTAGACCCAAAAGTACAAAACCAGGTGGCAAAATTGTGGAACGAAATCACCACCGAAACCATCGGCTCTTTGTCTGATTTCGCCGGCTATAAGCGCAACTTTCTCAACCTGTTTGGCTTTGAAGTGCCGGGCGTGGATTACGAAGCTGAGGTTGATCCGGTGGCGCCGATTGCGCAGTTGGTGTGAGCGGATTTTTTTGGTTGTTTTCTCTGTAGCAAGCTCCCGTCTCAGCGTGTTTTTTGGGGACGCCGTGAATACATCCGGTTAAACCTGTGTTAGAGGTTTTCTTCTTCGTCATTGCGAGCCGCCGAAG
>JAITMI010000319.1 GCA_031277435.1 Pseudomonadales bacterium | reverse complement strand
CAGACCAGCCTGGTCTTAGCGCCGCTGGCAATGGCGCTGATAATGACAGTGGCACACAAGACCCGCTCGGCGGTGGCTCCGCCTGGCAAAGTTTGCAGTCCGATCTTGGCGCGCAGATGGCCAAGGTGCCGGGGTTTACGCCGCCGCCGGTGACGCAGGAAAACCTCTGTCCGCTGCCCAATTGCAGCCCGGAGGAGATCAACGAATTCCGTAGCGCCGGGGTGTTGCTCAAGGCGCTGGCCGCCGAGGCCAAGGCTTGGAGCGCGCAACTGCCGCCCAATTACTACCCGGCCATCGTCGCCATTTTGTATGGCGGTTTGCAGGTGCAGGTGCGCACGCTGGCGCAGGTGAGTTTCGATGGCATCCGCGTCGAGGGGCTCTTGGGTGAAAGCCCTTGCTCGATCCTCGCGCACCAGAACACCGTGCAACTGATCTGCCATGCGATCCGCCTCGACGTGCAGGAGGAGGACGTGGAAGAGCCGCATCCGATCGGTTTTATCTGGCCCGATCACAACGAGAGCATCGCGCGCAAGCCGCAGACGCGGGAACAAACGCCACCGGAGCAGTCACCAGGGGAGCAGCCATGACGGCGCTGAGTCTTAACCTCAACAAACTGGCCTTGCTGCGCAATTCGCGCGGGCGTAATTACCCTGATTTATTGAGCTTCGCTGAGCGTTTCATCGCGCTCGGGGTTGATGGTTTGACGATCCATCCGAGGCCCGATCAGCGCCACATCCGCCGCGATGACGTCTACGCGCTGGCGGAATTTTTGCAAAATTATCCGCACATCGAATACAACATCGAAGGCTATCCCTCCGGCGATTTCCTCAGCCTGATCCGCGAAGTCAAACCCACCCAATGCACCCTGGTGCCTGATGCCGAAGCGCAGCTCACCTCCGATCACGGCTGGGATTGCCGCGCGCAAGCGCCTTTGCTGCGCGAAGTGGTGGCCGACATCAAGGCACATGGCGTGCGCTGCGCCGTGTTTCTCGACCCCGACCCTGAGCAGGCGCCACAGGCCGCCGCGCTGGGCGCTGATCGCATTGAGCTGTATACCGAAGCCTACGCCGCCGCGCACGGCACGCCGCGCCAGGCGGCGGTATTGGCGGATTACGTTGCCGCCGCCGCGCGCGCGCGTGAATGCGGCTTGGGGGTGAATGCCGGGCATGATCTGTCGCTGGCCAATCTCGGGGATTTTCTGGCGATCGGCGGCATTCTCGAAGTGTCGATCGGCCATGCGCTCACGGTTGAGTGCATCGAGCTCGGCATGAACACGGTGATTCCGCGTTATCTCGCCCTGTGCCACGGCGCGCCCTGACTCATGTATGATGTACCAATCGCCACCCGAGCCGGAGCTGGATGCCCGATGTATGCGCTCAATGAGTTATTGCCCGACCCCAAGGATGCCCCTTCTGGCCGCGCCACGCCGCTGAAATTCAATCCGCTGCATTACGTCACGGGCAACTCCATGTTGCCGCCGTTTCCGCCCGGCTTGGAACTCTTCTATTGCGGCATGGGCTGCTTTTGGGGCGCCGAGCGTTTTATGTGGCGGCAAGCTGGCGTTTATGTCACCGCCGCCGGTTATGCCGGCGGTTACACGCCCAATCCCTTATATGAGGAAGTCTGCACCGGGCGCACCGGTCATGCTGAAGTAGTGCTGGTGGTTTACGATCCGGCGCTGACGAATTTGGAGTTACTGCTCAAGGCTTTCTGGGAGGCGCACGACCCCACCCAAGGGATGCGGCAAGGCAATGACATTGGCACCCAATACCGTTCCGCGCTTTATGCCACGAGCGACGCGCAGCTCGCCATCATGCACACCAGCGCCGCGCGCTACGGGCAGGCTCTGCAAGCACAAGGCTATGGCGCGCTTACCACGGAACTGCGCCCGGCGCCGCCGTTCTATTACGCCGAGGACTACCACCAGCAGTACCTGGCCAAGCAACCGGACGGCTACTGCGGTTTGCGCGGCACCGGCGTGAGTTATCCGGCATGAATATGAACGCTACGTCAAAAACAGCGCGCAACACGCGAACTCAGGATCACCGCCTGGTAGTGGCGATTTCCTCGCGCGCGCTGTTCAACCTCGATGCCAGCCACCGCGTGTACGAAGAACAAGGCGTCGAAGCCTACCGCCAATACCAGATCGCGCACGAAGAAGAACCGCTGGCGCCGGGCGATGCCTTTCATCTGGTAAAAAAACTGCTCAACATCAATACGCTATTGGGCCAGCCGCGGGTGGAAGTAATCCTGCTCTCGCGCAACACCGCCGACACCGGCCTGCGCATTTTCAACTCCATCGAACATCACGGCCTCGACATCAGCAAGGCGGCGTTTTGCGGCGGTTCCAGCCCGTATCGCTACATCAGCGCCTTTGGCAGCCATTTGTTTTTGTCCACCGATGGCAGCGACGTGCGCCAGGCGCTCGATCACGACATCGCCGCCGCCACCATCATGCCCTCCAAGGCCGCCAATACCGATGATTACAAATTGCGCTTCGCCTTCGACGGCGACGCCGTGCTGTTTTCCGACGAAGCCGAGCGCGTGTACAAACTGCAAGGGCTGGAAGAATTCGCGCGCAGCGAACGCGCGGCGGCGCGCAAGCCGCTCAGCGGCGGGCCCTTCAAGCCCTTTCTCGCCGCGCTGCAACAATTGCAAAGTGAATTTGGACCGGACGATTCGCCGATCCGCACTTGTCTCGTCACCGCCCGCGCCGCGCCCGCTCATGCGCGCGTGGTGCATACGCTACGCGCCTGGGACATCAAAATAGACGAATCGTTATTTCTTGGCGGGCAGGACAAGGGAGCCTTCCTGCGCGCCTATGAGGCCGATGTGTTCTTCGACGATCAGCAAAAATACTGCGAATCGGCGCGTGAACACGTAGCCACGGGGCATGTGCCCTCAGGTATCGCTAACCAGGCAAGCGGTGCATGAAGCGCCGCGGGATTACCGCGTGAACCTGCAACAATTACGTTTTATCCGCGCCATCGCCGACGCGGAGTTGAACATTTCGAGGGCCGCCGAGCTGCTGCACACCTCGCAGCCAGCCATCAGCAAGCAACTGAAATTGTTTGAGGACGAACTCGGCGTCACCATTTTTGAACGCAATGGACGGCATCTGAGGCGCTTGACGCCAGCGGGGCAGGACATTCTGCGCATCGCGCGTACCATTTTGGAACGTGTTGATTCGGTGAAGCGTGTCGCCTTGGAACACCAGGACAAAGGCAAGGGCTCGCTCTCCATCGCCACCACGCACACGCAATCGCGCTATGTGCTGCCGCCGGTGATCCGCAACTTCATCGCCCGCTATCCCGACGTTGCCCTGCACATGCACCAAGGCAGCCCGATGCAAATCTCGGAACTGGCGGCGCGCGGCGAAGTGGATTTCGCCATCGCCACCGAAGCGCTGGAATTGTTTGAGGACTTGGTGATGATGCCCTGTTTTCACTGGAACCATTCGATCCTGGTGCCGCGCGATCATCCCTTGGCGCGGGTCGAGCGGCTCAGCCTGCACGAGGTGGCGCGCTTTCCCATCGTCACTTACGTGTTTGGTTTTACCGGCCGTTCCCGGCTCGATCAGGCGTTTGAGAACGCGGGGCTGATGCCGCGCGTGGTGTTCACCGCCACCGACGCCGACGTCATCAAGACTTACGTGCGCCTCGGCCTTGGCATCGGCATCATCGCCAGCCTGGCGCTGGAAGCGGAACGCGACCAGGATCTGGCGGCGCTCGATGCCGCGCATCTTTTCGACCGCAGCACCACCAGCATCGGCTTCCGCCAAGGCTCGTACCTGCGCGGCTACATGTACGACTTCATCGCCATGTTCGCGCCGCACCTCGACCGCGCCTGCGTCGAGCGTTTCATCGCCGCGCCCAACGCGCAAGCGCGGCTGCAATTAGGGCGGGAATTAGCGCTGCCAACACTGTAAACTCGCGCCTTCATTTTTTACCCCACCATAGCGGAGCCCACCGTGGAACTTGCCTGTCTCGATCTGGAAGGAGTGCTGATTCCTGAAATCTGGATCAAATTCGCCGAAAAAACCGGCATCGACGCCCTGCGCCTGACGACGCGCGATGAACCCAACTACGACAAACTGATGCAAATGCGCCTGCGCATCCTGCGCGAACACGCGCTCGGTTTGCCGCAAATTCAGGAAGTCATCGCCACCCTTGACCCCTTGCCCGGCGCCGCTGAGTTCGTAAACTGGCTGCGCCAGCATTTTCAACTGGTGATTCTGTCCGACACCTACTACGAATTCGCCATGCCGCTGATGCGCAAACTCGGCAATCCCACGCTGTTCTGCCATCGTCTGGAAACCGACGAACACGGCACCGTCACCAACTACGTGCTACGCCAGAGCGACCCCAAACGCAACGCCGTCAAAGCCTTCCACGGCCTCAATTACCGCGTAATCGCCGCCGGCGACTCCTACAACGACATCTCCATGCTCAGCGAAGCCGACGCTGGCATCCTGTTCCACGCGCCCGATAAAGTCAGCGCCGACTATCCGCAATTTCCGTCGGTGCATACTTATGAAGAATTGCGAGAGGAATTTTGTAAGGCGAGCCGGTTCAAGATTGCTTGAACGAAACCGTCCAGGTCCACGCTGACGGCGGACCTCAGCGTGGACTCTTGGTCAACAAGGCTTTTCAGCGATGCAAATGCTCATAAATCACCTCCGCCAACTGCTTGCTGATGCCGTTCACCCGCTGCAAGTCCTCAACGCTGGCGCGGCGGATTTCCTGCTGGCCGCCGAAATGGCGCAATAGATCGCGGCGTTTTTTGGGGCCGACGCCGGGGATTTTCTCCAGCGCGCTACGGGTGCGCGCCTTGCCGCGGCGCTGGCGGTGCGCGGTGATGGCGAAACGGTGCGCTTCGTCGCGGATGTGTTGCAACAGATGCAGGGCCGGGCTTTCCACCGGCAGCGCCAGTTCGCGGTGGCTGCCGCCGAGAATCAAGGTCTCCTGCCCCGCGCGGCGGCTGATGCCCTTGGCGATGCCGAGCAAGAGCACGTTTTGTACTTGTAATTCCGCCAAAATCGTTTCCGCCTGCGCAAGCTGGCCCTTGCCGCCGTCGATTACCAAAAGATCCGGCAATTTGCCCTCGCCTTTTTGCAAACGCAGAAAACGCCGCCGCAGCGCTTGCTGCATGGCGGCGTAGTCGTCGCCCGCCTGGATGCCCTCGATATTGAAGCGGCGGTAATCGGCCTTGAGCGGGCCGTTTTGATCGAACACCACGCAGGAGGCGACGGTGGCCTCGCCCTGGCTGTGGCTGATATCGAAACATTCGAGGCGCAATAGCGGCTTGTCGAGCCCCAGGGCGGCGCCCAGATGATTGAAGCGTTTGAGCGTCTGCTGCTTGCTGTTGAGTTTGCTTTCCACGCCGTGGCTGGCGTTGGTGCGCGCCAGTTCCAACCATTTGAGGCGATGGCCGCGCACCCGGCTGGTGATGGCGATCTTGTGCCCCGCCACTACCGCGAGCGCCGCTTCCAGTTCTTCGCGTTCGCTAGGTTCGTGATCGCAAATCAATTCGCGCGGCAGGCTGAACTGATTTTGCTCGATCAGATAATAACGCGCGATAAAAGCATGTAATTGTTCTTCCGGGCTATCTTCGAGGCTGTAACGCGGATAAAAATTGCGGCTGCCGAGCAAGCGGCCAGCGCGAATCAGCATCAAATGCACGCACACCACGCCGGCGCTTTCGCACAGCGCCAAGAGATCGACATCGCCCTTCTCCCCCGCCACGTATTGGCGTTCCTGAATCAAACGCAAATCCTTCACTTGATCGCGCAAGCGCGCCGCTTCCTCAAAACGCAGCTCAGCGGCGAGCTTTTCCATGCGTTCGGCCAATTCTTGGGTCACCTGTTCGTTGCGGCCTTCGATGAACAACACCGAATGCCGCACGTCCTCGGCGTAATCCTCAGCCGTGGTGAGATTCACGCAGGGGCCGGAGCAACGTTTGATCTGGTATTGCAGGCAAGGCCGCGTGCGGTTGCGGAAATAGGAATCTTCGCATTGGCGCACGCGAAAGACTTTTTGCAGGATGGCGAGCGATTCACGCACCGCGCCGGCGCTGGGAAAAGGCCCAAAATAACTGCCGGCTTCCTTTTGCGCGCCACGGTGCAAGGCAAAGCGCGGGTAGCTGTCTTTGGAGGATAAAAAAATGTAGGGGTAACTTTTATCGTCGCGCAATACGATGTTGTAGGGCGGGCGTTCGTCCTTGATTAAATTCTGTTCCAATAACAGCGCTTCGGTTTCGCTGTGAGTAAGCGTGGTTTCGATGTGCTGAATCTTGTTGACCAGCGCCAGCGTCTTGTTATCGAGCCCGCTGCCGCGAAAATAATTGCTCAGCCTTTTTTTGAGATTTTTGGCCTTGCCGACGTAGAGCGTATCGCCTTTGGCATCCAACATGCGGTACACGCCGGGGCGCGTGCTGGCGTGTTTGAGGAAGGTGTCGTGGTCGAAGGGTTCTTCGCTCATAGTTGTGATATTTGTAGGGCGGGTCTTGATCCGCCATTGCGGTGAACGGCGGGTCAAGACCCGCCCTACACTATCCGGACTTCCGGTACTAAATGAATGCCAAAACGCCGTTCCACCGAATCTTGAATGCGTTTCGACAAGGCCACCAGCGCCGCGCCGGTGGCCTGGCCGTGATTCACCAGCACCAGCGCGTGTTCCTGATGCACGCCGACTTCGCCCTCGCGATACCCCTTCCAACCGCAGCGTTCGATCAGCCAGGCGGCGGGCACTTTGACCGCCTCGCCTTCGGGGTGGCCGGGCATGTCTGGATAATCCTGGCGCAGCGCGGAGAAGCGTTCGGGTGATAACTGAGGATTCCAGAAAAATGAACCGGCATTGCCGAGCTTGGCCGGGTCGGGCAATTTACCGCGGCGGATCGCACAGACCTCGTCGCTGATGCGCTCCGGCGTCAGTTCATGTTCCGGCACATCGCGCAGCGCTTGCCGTAGCGCGGGATAATCCAGCTTCAAATGAGGCTGGCGTTGCAAGCGCAAACCCACGCGGGTGATGAGATAACGGTCGCGCAGCGCGTGTTTGAAAATGGAACTGCGGTAGCCGAATTCACATTCGGCGGCGCTGAAACGGCGCGCAACCCCGCTCGATAATTCCACGGTATCGACGTAACGCACGAACTGGCTCAGTTCAACGCCATAAGCGCCGATGTTCTGTACCGGCGCGGCGCCAAGGGTGCCGGGAATCAAGGACAGATTTTCCAGGCCGTACCAGTGTTGTTTCAAACTGTAACGTACACAATCGTGCCACATCTCGCCGCCGTCCACCGCTAC
>JAITMI010000284.1 GCA_031277435.1 Pseudomonadales bacterium | reverse complement strand
CTTAATTTACATAGATATGGGTAGCGTGACAGTCAAGAATCAATACAAATCACTCGCGTTGATATCATGAAAAAACAATATATTGAAAATGACATCAGACACTCTATCGCCAAAGTCATTATCTATTAGTCTTTCTTTTATCCTTGATCTCAATACATCAATCCCCAAAAGAGTTATCTTGTTTTTGGATATTATTTTCAATAGGAGTGCCTCTGCCTCTGTGTTTGCATTTTTTTCGTGGCTTAGAAGAATCCTTCTTCTGCCTTTTCTGCATAGAGTGGCATACGGGCCGACAAGTGATAAATTGAATTCCCATTGCAGTTTTTTGCTTTTTATACAAAAAGATAAGCATGAGCTATAATTTAAATCTGTGTGCTCGATAAGCTCAAAGCTACCTTTAAGTTCAGAAATTAAGTCCATATAAATTCCCGACTTGTATCTCTTTCCAATGAAAGAAAAATCAGGGCTCAGCGTGTTTTTATATGATGAAACTATAGATTCATATATTTCGCGAAGAATTTCTTCATTGGCTGGATTATTGCTGTTCGCAGTTCGCATCAATAACCCTCTCCGAATGATTACTATCCTGCTGGATGCCCATGAATAGCTCCGCCGTCATCAACGTGCACACGAGCTCTTGTTTGAGGAGCACCAGTTGGTGATGTTCCTATTACCCTTCCGGTTTCGTAGAGAGTCATATGCGCAAATCAAAGTGCAGTGAGAGTCAGATTGTAGCGATCTTGAAAAAGGTCGAGGCTGGCCCTGTTGTTTGCAGTCGGCTAAGTAGTCTTTGATTGCGTGCTCAAATTCCGCTCTTAGCTCAGCAACCGTTTCACCATGAAAACTGATGATGCTGCGGATGCCGAGAATTCGGCCAACGAATATGTTGTCTCTTTCGTCATACTCGACGCGAGCGGTATAGCCTTTGTATGTCATGGTATTCATGGGTCAATGGTAACGATATGCGCCGCGCCATACAAAACAGAGTTGAAGTGCGCGCCCCAGGGCGGCTACAGTAGCGCGCTATGACAACTGTAGAAAACCGCCGTCCCTTAAAAGTCCGTGAACGCGAGTGGGCGCGGCGCTTTGCGCGCTGGCTGAGCCGCCGCGCCATCACGCCCAACCAGATTTCGATAGGCAGCGTGGTATTCGCGCTCTTGGCGGGCTTATCGTTGCTCGCGTTGCGTGAGGGTTATTTTTGGTTTGCCTGGGCGGCGGCCTTGTTCATTCAATGCCGTTTGCTGTGCAATTTGTTTGACGGCATGGTTGCCGTTGAAGGCGGCAAATCCACGCCGGCGGGCGAATTGTTCAACGACATTCCAGATCGTATCGCGGACCCTTTGATTCTCGTCGCGGCGGGTTATGCGATTCCTCTCGTGAGTTGGGGCGCGGATCTGGGTTGGCTGGCGGCCTTGCTCGCGGTGCTCACCGCGTATGTGCGCACCTTGGCGAGCGCCAGCGGCGCGCCCACCCGCTTCACCGGGCCGATGGCGAAACAGCAGCGCATGGCGCTGATGACTGTCGCGGCGCTGGTAACCCCGTTCGAATCGTTCTTCACCGCGACGCCGGGCTACGCGCTTTTGTGTGCGCTACTGCTGATCGCGGCGGGTTCCTTGTTGACCGTGGCGCGGCGCACGCGCGATGCCTTTCGTTATTTGAACGATCCTTCAGCGCGGAGCGGCGGCGATGAGTGATGTGCCTTTATATTCCCGCTACGCGATCTACGGCATCGTTGCGCTGCTCGTGATCGCCAGCGCCACGCGGCTGCTCTTGGCCTATCGCAACCCCGCCAAGGATTACACCGAGCTGCGCCAGCGGATTCAGTCCTGGTGGTGGATGATTGGCATTCTGCTGGTGATGCTATTGGCCTCCAAGACGATAGCGATCACATTTTTCGGCGTCTTGAGCTTTCTCGCGCTGAAGGAATTTTTCTCCATCGTGCCAACGCGGCAAGCCGATCGCCGCGTGTTGTTCTGGGCTTATGTGGCGATCGCGTTCCAATATTATTGGATCGCTACGGACTGGTACGGCATGTTCATCGTATTCATTCCGGTTTACGTGTTTCTGCTATTGCCGATGCGCGCGGTGCTGATCGGCGAAACGCAAGGCTTCATTCAGGCGCTGGGCACCGTGCATTGGGGCGTCATGTTGTGCGTGTTCTGCGTCAGCCATATTGCGTATCTTTTGGTATTGCCAGTACAGAACGTAGAGGCGGGTTATATCGGGCCGGTGCTTTTTCTATTGTTCATCACGCAATTCAACGACGTGTGCCAATATATATGGGGCAAGCTCTTGGGGCGGCATAAAATCATTCCCAAAGTCAGCCCCAAAAAAACCTGGGAAGGATTCATCGGCGGCTTGCTCAGCGTGACGGTAGTCTCGGGCTTCGTTGCGCCCTGGTTGACGCCGCTTGATCGCGCCGAAGGTTTCGTGGCTGGCGCCTTCATGGCGGTGGCGGGTTTCATCGGCGATGTGGTGCTTTCCTCGGTGAAGCGCGATCTCCACATCAAGGACAGCGGCACGCTCATCCCCGGCCACGGCGGCATTCTTGACCGCATTGACAGCTTGATCTACACCGCGCCGCTGTTCTTCCATTACCTGCGTTATCTTCACTATTGACGCCCGCCATGATTGAAGTGACGCCCCTGTCTCGTGTGTTGAAGCTGCTATTCTTTGGCCTGATCGTCAAACCGCTGGTGCTGTTTGGTCTCGGCTTGAATGTCTTTCATCGTGAACGCCTGCCCCAGCGCGGGCCGGCAATTCTCGCCGCCAACCACAACAGCCATCTCGATACGCTGGTCTTGATGAGTTTATATCCGCTCGGTCAATTACATCGCCTGCGGCCAGTGGCGGCGGCGGATTATTTTCTCGCCAAGCGCTGGCTGGCGTGGTTCGCGCTGAATGTGATCGGCATCATTCCGCTCAAACGTGAACGCACCAGCGCGCGGCATTCGCTGTTTGACGACTGTTACCGCGCGCTTGACGCTGGCGATATTCTGATCGTTTTCCCCGAAGGCTCACGCGGCGCGCCCGAACAAATCGGCGAACTCAAACGCGGCGTACATCATCTGCTGAAGGCGCGCGAAGGTTTGGCGGTGACGCCCATCGCGCTGCACGGCCTGGGCCGCGCACTACCGAAGAACGAAGCCTTGCTGGTGCCCTTCAATTGCGACGTCGTCATTGGCGAGCCGCTGCCCTACACGCCGGACGCCGAAGAATTCATGCGCCAGATGAAAAACTCCCTGCAAGAATTGCTGCGTTCCTGCATCACCCGGCGCGGAGACGACTGAGGGCGAATCAGCTTGGCGAGTGGCACACCGCCTCAACATTGATGCCATCCGGGTCAAAAACAAAAGCGCCGTAATAATGTGGATGGTAATGCGGGCGCAGGCCGGGCGCGCCATTGTCTTTGCCACCCGCCGCCAATGCCGCGTTATGGAACGCATCCACCTCAGCGCGCGAGGCCGCGGTAAAAGCTACATGAATGCCCGCGCCGCGCGGCCCGCCGCTGCCGAGCCAGAAAAAAGACTTGCCCGCCGCGCCATAGCCTACGCCGTGATAGCCGCCGGTTTGTTCCGGCGTCAGTTCCATCAGCGGAACAATCTTCAAGGCCGCCAACGCGGCATCGTAAAAATGTCTGGATTTTTCAAAATCCGCCGCCGCGATGCCGATGTGGTCGAGCATGGTGGTCTCCTGGTTGAGTGCCGTAGGATGGGTAAAAAATATTTAGAGAGCATTTGACTAATTTTTAATAAAGTTATCTCGAAAGGCCGGTTAGAACAACTGCTGTCATTCCGTGCGAAGTCGCGGAATCCATGTGGTGATGGGTTTAGCGATGTTGGTGGATTCTGCGACTTCGCTTCTCTACGCGCGGAATGACGGAAAAGAGAAAGGCGCCTCGTTGTTTATAGATTATTTCCGTTTACCGCTTCCCAATGGCAAGGTAACAACTCACGAATCGGCTTGAATACCAGCCGGTTTTCCGGATTGCTCACCGCGGCCAACACCGCGCCTCCCCAATGTGCGAGGCGTTCCCGGCAAATTCCACAGGGAGAGAGAACTTTGAATTCGGAAGTCTCATCATCACGATAAATGCAAAGAGAGTGCGTGACGGGGTCGTTCAGTTTATGAGCTTCGAGATACGCGCCCACTTCCATGCAAAGCGCCAAGGCATCGTTTTTCGTGTCGGGTGCGACGCTTGTCAGAATCGCGCCGGAAGCCGTCATGACGGTTGCGGCGCCGCCCCAGCCTTGCGGATAACGCTTTTCTATGAGTTCGACGGCGGCATGGTATAGGAGGGTTTCGATGTTCATCTGCGTTCCGTCAGGAAGAAACTTCGAGCTTCGCGGTGCCCGGCGTCTTCTTTTATGAGTGCCACGAATGCATCTATGTCGTTCTTGTGGTTGGTTGCGTTAAAATTTTCTTTGCAATTGACATGAAGAAAGCCGCCAAACGTCATGCCCAAGTATTCGAAAGTTTCACGAAAGGCGCTGATGAAGGTTGGTGAAACCTCATCGAAAACGGACGTACAAACGACGTAACCGCGCTTTCCACGTAGTTTGCGTCCCTTCTCCAGCAGGTCGGGTAAGTCCAGATAATCTGAAATTCGGTCCAGAAATATCTTCATTGGCGGGCTTGCCGCGTACCAATAAACTGGTGATGCCAGAATGATCTGTTCATAGCCTAATATCCGCTCCATGAGAGGCTCGAAGTCGTCGCTCCTGTTTCTATGTTCGTAGTCAAACGCGGAAATGTTCTTCCCGGACAAGTCCACAACCTCGATGCCAAGGTTGGATGCAACCACGTCAATCAGCTTGCCGGTATTGCCGTTGCGTCTTGAACTGCCGAAGAGTGAGATGGTGGAACGCATCAAAGGGGTCGTGACAACGTTGTTACTCATAAGTCAGTAATATAGGCGACACTCGGATGCCCAAAGAATGAGCGCACCAAGTCACAACGAGCCTTGATATCACTCAATTGCGCATGTACACGATCCGCCAACTTTTCACCACTGCGCAGTGGACTACGCGCGACACCCGTACGCTTCGCATAGCTCCAAACCAACTCATCGGGGTTTAGCTCTGGCGCATACCCAGGCAGAAAATGTAGTGCCAGTTTCCCGCTCAGGCTATCCACATAGTCACGAACCGCGCGTGTCTTGTGAGCTGGCAAATTATCCAATACTAAATGGACGGCCCGATGGCGGCCTTTCATCATCCGCCGTAACAAATTCACGAACAACTCGCCATTCAAACCACCGTTGTACGTCGCAAACCAAAAGCCTCCCTTGCTGTTCACCGCCGAGGCCGCGCTGATGCTTTGCCGCTGCCCTGGTACCGCTACCACTGGCGTCTGGCCTTTCTTGCCCCAGGTTTTGCCTTGCACCGCATCCGCACGAAAACCCGATTCATCCCAAAAGTAAATCTCGGCTTTTTCCCGCTTGGCTTGCCGTACAATCGCTGGATAGGTTTCACGCTGCCATCGCTCTATGGCTTGCGGGTCACGCTGGTACGCTTGTTGTAACGGCTTTTGTGGCGTCAGCCCCACGCGGGCCAGCAAGGCGCCAACGCTCGCCAAACTCAGCGATACGCCGAACTTCTTATCAATCAACTCGCATACAATTTGCCGCGTCCACAAACCAAAATCGAAGCCATATTGACGCGGATTTTTTCCATTGACCCAGCTAAATACTTGCCGTTCTTGTGCTGGCGTCAACGTGCGAGGCCGACCTGTCCCCTTGGTGGAAAGCAAACTCTGCTGACCTTCCGCCTGGACCTTGGCTTGTACCTTGTACGCCCAGCCACGATGAAATCCAAAGGAGGCGGCTACGACTGCGGGGGATTCACCTTCGCTCATGCGCGCGGCGGCGATCAGGCGCATTTCTTCCAGCGCGGCATGTGATACTGTACGGCCATCTCGTTTCATGTCAGGTTAGACACCGGTGAATATGTTTTGTTCCCTAAATTTTTGATCTATGAGTAAAAGCTGTTTATCGAAGCTCGCTGAATCAAGCTGAAGCCAATCGTTAGGTGAATGAAAGACATATTCTGGCGCTTCCGCCATGAGTT